>CAJCCR010000023.1 GCA_903960945.1 uncultured Planctomycetaceae bacterium | reverse complement strand
GATTTTTCTTTTATATTTTAGGGGAATATGTGCTTTGGATTGGACGGATTTCTTATGCGGGAAAACGTCTTTCCTGCAGTTTTGTTCTTTTTTTTGTTTCTGGGTTTTTACTAATTGATTTTGTTTATTGGATCTTGCGTTCTATCTGCAAAAACCAAGAGTCGATATGCCGAACAAGGCTTTACCAAACCTAAAAACCAAAAGCCAGTTTGAAATCATTGCACTTTAAGATTAGCGGGCCTAATTGAGAGTACCGATCCTTAGGTGCACTATGGAACAAGTTCTGTGATTTTAAAAATCTATGCTGTTTTTCTAGTAATCTTTCCGCTTCGATGTTGGTTTCATCAAGGTTTTTTGTTTATACTTACATTATTGTTGTCTGATGGGTTTGATTCATGGAGTTTTAAATGAAGTATGTAAATCGATTGTTAGTTTGTGGTGCGATTATTTCTGCAATGTTTGCCATGAGCAGCATTGCCTCCGCGCAAAAGAAAAAAGAACCATTGAAGGGTTCCGGCGTTGATAATAAAGATTTACTCAAACCCGCTGCTAGGCCTAAGAAGGCCGATCTGCCTGCAAGTACTTTGCCTTTACAGTTTATTAAAGGTGAACGGATTGCCCTTGTTGGGAATTCCACAGCAGAGCGAATGAACCTTTTTGGTCATTTTGAAACTTTGCTTCATGCCCGTTTCCCCGAAAAAGAATTGGTGTTCAGGAATTTTGGCAGGCCCGCGGATGAAGTTGCAAACCGCCAGCGTGCTAACGATTATACAAAGCTTGATGATCCTCTTTTTACTTTCAACCCAGATACTTTTCTTTGTTTCTTCGGATTCAATGAATCTTTTGCCGGCCCTCTCGGTGTTGAAAAATTCAAGGCAGATTACGAGAAGTTTATTGATGAGTACTCTGAAAAGTATGCACGGGATGATGCAAAAAGCAGCCCAAGGTTTGTAATCATTTCACCCATTGCATTTGAATCCACAGGTGATCCCCTTCTTCCCGATGGTAAAAAAGAAAATGAGAATCTAAAGCTGTATGCGGATGCTGCCAAAACGGTTGCAACTACTCGGAAGATTGCGTTCGTCGATATCTTTACGCCGACTCTTAAGGCATTCGATGAAAAAGCTGGCTCCCAGTTCACTATCAATGGGTGCCATGTTAATGAAGCTGGCGACAAGGTTGTTGGTCAGATTTTAGATTCCGGATTATTTAATAGTACGAACCCAGCTATCAGCAACACTTCCATGCTGGAAACATTACGTAAGGCTATTAACGATAAATCTTGGGTTCATTTGCAGGATTACCGCATGTTGAATGGGTGGTATGTCTATGGTGGCAGACGCACCTTTGATACCGAAACTTTCCCGCGTGAGTATTTGAAAATTCGCAACATGGCTGCTGTTCGAGATCAGTTGGTGTGGGATATTGCCCAAGGTAAAAAGGTTTCTGATAAAATTGATGATTCAAAAACTGGCGAGCTTTTTAACCCCCCTACTCGTTTTGGTGAACCTAGGCAGAAGTACAGTGAAAATCAGGAAGGTGGACCTAAAATCCTTCCCCCTGATGAACTGATCAAATCTTGCACTGTTCCACCCGGTTACGAAATCAAGCTTTTTGCTGATGAATCAAAGTTTCCTGAAATCGCCAAACCTGTTCAGATGAGCTTTGACAATAAGGGTCGACTTTGGGTTTCTACTATGCCCAGCTACCCATTGTGGAAACCAGGCGATCCTAAACCCAGCGATAAACTGGTCATCCTCGAAGATACCGATGGCGATGGCAAAGCTGATAAAAGCACTGTCTTTTACGATAAACTACATTGTCCCACCGGATTTCAGTTTTATAACGGAGGCGTTCTCGTTGTTGATCAGCCTCGTATTATCTGGCTCAAAGATACCGATGGTGATGATAAAGCTGATGTCGTTGTTCATGTACTTGATGGTTGGGCCACCGAAGATACCCACCATACGGTTGGTGCCTTCGAAGAAAACAACGGCGGCTTGCTTCATATGCTCGAAGGCGTTGCGATGAGTACCACTGTTGAAACTCCATGGGGAGCCTTCCGTAACTTTGGTTCTTCGGGTGCTTATGTGCTTGATCCAAGAACTTGGAAAATTAGCCATTATGTTACCCCTGGTTATGGCAATCCTTGGTGCTATGTTTTCGATGAATGGAGTCAGGGCTTTTGTGGAGATGGTACCGGAGCCAACCAGCATTGGGATACACCCCTATCCGGTAAGCAATTTCAGGGTCGCAAAGGGCTTAATGCGGTCTTCCCAACGGAAGGCATGAGGCCTGTTGTTGGCAGTGAATTTTTGGTTTCCCGCCAATTCCCTGATGATGTGCAGGGCCAGTTTATCTATGCTTGTGTGATTAACATGAACGGTATTCCTCGTTGGACTTTTTCAGAGGATGGCGCTGGCTATAAAGGCACTCGAGTTAGGCATGACCCCAAAGATGCCAAAACCCCTTTCGATTTAATTAAAAGTACCGATAAGCATTTCAGGCCTGTCGATCCACAAATCGGGCCCGATGGTGCTCTCTGGTTTGGTGATTGGGCCAACCCCCTCATCGGTCATATGCAATACAGCCAACGCGATCCTAATCGTGATCATGTTCACGGCAGAATTTACCGCTTGGTATACAAAGATAAGCCTTTACTCAAACCAGTTACTCAATTCGGTAAAACAGTTCCTGAACTGCTCAAGCAGTTAACTGAATACGAATGGCGTACCCGTGCCCGTGCTCGAAACGAAATTCATTCCCATACCGCCGCAGAGGTTCTGCCCTTGGTTAAAGAATGGGTTTCAAAACTGGATAAAACTAGAAAAGATTATGATCGCCTTTGCTGTGAAGCCTTGTGGATTCAACAAAGCTTCCATGCGGTGGATGTCGATCTTGTCAAGCAGGTTATGGGTTGCAAAACATCAGATGCGAAAGCTGCAGCGACTCGTATTGTTGCAGATGAGCGCGATTATTTGCCTTCTGCATTCGATCTTCTAAAAGCAGCGTCCTTAAATGAAAGTGGAAGAACTCGTACCGAAGCTCTTCGTGGGCTTAGTTACTTTGCCACTACCGAATCTGCTAGCGCAGTTCTTGAATCCTTGCGTAAGAATCCCCCAGACTACTTTACCCAATACACGGGTGAAGCAGCTTTGGGTGCAAACCTTAATGGCTGGAGAACTGGATACTTGAAGGGCGAACTTGCTAAGGATGATCCCGCAGGCAAGAAGCTTCTCGATAATGTCATCTCCATCGATAAAAAAGGCGCTCAGGTTGTTCCCTATCTGCAAATCCTTTTGGGCAAGGATTCTTCCGCCTTGGAGCAACGCAATAAGGCCATGCAGGCCCTTGCTGATATGAAGGG
>CAJCCR010000022.1 GCA_903960945.1 uncultured Planctomycetaceae bacterium | reverse complement strand
CAGCAACAGCTTCACCGCCCCAGATAAGCTTTGCGCCACTCAGGCCGAACCTGCGCCAGCGTCTGCGTACAAGATCGTTTGGCCTGCCATCAGTTTCCGCATCCCAGCCTTCCATGGGCAGGATGGAAAAGCGATTGCCCACGGTTTTAGTGCCAACAAGAAAAGGTTTGCCCAGTGGCGAGATATTCCTGGGTGAGAGTTCTTCGTCAAAGGGGATAATCGCATCCACCTTTTTAAGGTATTCGCGAAAATCTTCAGAGGTTTTAAGAGTATTTACCCTAGTGATTGCGTTCAAGAAACCTCCCTGATGAAAGCATCGATTCTGTTGGCAATATCTTGCAAAAGTGGGATGTCGCTTTCAGGCCTTTCGGGGCTTTTGGGGTGAGTCTTGTTGGTTTTGATCCAACCCTTGAGCTTGAGAAATTGTGCTGCACTATGTTTGTATGCGGGCACTGGGCTTCGAAAAGTAAGAAACCCCAGATACTGTAAAAGATCATTCAATTCGTGAAATCGGGGGTCACCCTTTTCCCACATTTTGTCGCGTACTGCAAAGGCATCCGGTGCAAAGGTACTTAAGCCCAGCAGATAATCACTGCCATACATGACCATATCGATTGCTAGGTCATTGCCGGTGAATACCATGAAATCAGGCCTGGTTTCATTGCGGAGAACTAGCCTTTGCCATTCCAACATACGATTGAGGGAAGAGTGTTTAGCACCCAGGCATTCGGGTATCTGCAGAAGTTCTTTGTAAGCATCAAGATCGTATATTTTTCCAAACGGAGCAAATTGGGTGCTTAGTTCGAAGGCGAAATATTGTGGCGCAATCTTGCCGAGCTCTTTATAAGCCTTTGTAAGGTCTTTATTGTTTAATGCTGTTAGCCCGAAAGATTGAAAGATGACAGGAAGTCCCTGATGGCGCTGAATTTGCTCGATTGCATTTCGATATGCTGCAAGATTGAAACTTGCGCCCGGTTGGTCTGCAACAAAGGCGCCCGCGATGAACGATCCCTTGCCCAGCACCGCACGCGTTTGTTTTAAAACTTCTTCCTTGGTGCTGTCGTCAAGAAAATTGCCATACCCTGTATCCATGTTGATCGCAGGAACTAAGCCGTTGTCGTGGGTGCGTTTCACGTGGTTGCAGAAACCATCCCAATCGATGTTGCCATTTTCTAGGAAGGGTAGAAGGATTGCAGAATAGCCTTTGATTTTGCGCTTGGGCTTAAGTAATTTAAATGGATCGGGTGCAGATTCCATGAAAGCTCCGTAATTTATTCATAGCCTACAGCAGCGCGGTAACAATAATCAAAAAGCAATTCCCATTCTTTTTGGGCAATAAGCTGACAAATAGGGATGGCGTTTACATTTCCGCCCAAGGCCCTTTCGCAAAGATCGATGAACGCAAAGGGATCCCAGCGTTTTTCGCCAAGCATGAATTGCGCCCATTCGGGTGGTTCATCACCTAAAATCGTGACGGTTGCTTGTTTGAGTTCTTCGAAGGTTGCAAAGTTTCCTACCCTACGAAACCAATAGCCGCTATTAGGGAAATCGGGTTCGCGTCTGTGTAAAATACCATGCCAGTAACTGCCTGCAGAGCTTGAAATTTCTTGGCTGATCGCATGCGATTCTTCCAGGAAATCATGGTAGAGCCATAACCCAGAGATGCAGGCGTTTGCCATTAGTTTGTCGCGGATGGGTTTGCCTAGGAAGTCGGGGTTATCTGAAAGGCCTTGTAAAAGGGCCCGTACAGAAACATTGGGTCTACCTGAGTCGAGTGGTGCCAACTTGGTTGGGTGCAACAGATCTGCAACGACCATTCCATATTTTTTCGCATCAAAACCAACCATGCACACCCTCTCTATGAAGCAACTTCGATTCCACCTATTATTCGTTCTATCCATAAATAGGCAGCAAGGCTTTAAAAAATCAGTTCTTCGCAATTTGAGCAAATAGGGTTCTGAGTTTTTCGACCCGGGAAAGGTTGGCGCCTAGATCGCTGTATCCCAGTCTGGAAGCGGAGCGCATGTGAATTTTTTTTGCGTTAACATCAACCAGAAACTCGACATCATCCACATAGCCAAAGATAAGTGTCCTAAACTCTGCATGAAGGTAGTTGTTTGATTTTGAAATCACCTTGGTTCTTGGGTAGGAGTTAACCATTACTTCGATTTTCTCAATTCCCATAGATTCAGAGCCTGCCCAATCCAAAGGCGAAATCATGTGGTTTGGTCGATTATCAAGTGAACAGACGCAATTTGGCTTATTCCCGCAAAGTGCTAACGATCCTGCTTGAATGCCAATGCTTGCAGGCTTTTTAGGCGGGAAATTCCTAGTGAAAAACAACACCAATACAAAGCAAAATAGCACAACAGCAATAATTGAAACAGGCTCAATAAAAGTTTGTGCGAGTATCATGGATTTTTCCTCGGGGCTGCTCGATTCAGTTCGGTTGATTTCAAAATATACCTTCATCTTATCAATTCGGGTAGGGTGAAAAAAAATGCTGCAAATGTTCACAAAAATAATAATAATTACGGTATCATAGTCTCTATGGGATAACTTATGGTATCCCGTAAATTTATGGAGCTGGATTAATGCAAATGCGGATCTTCGCCAAGTGTTTGAGCTTGCTTTTTATCGTATGCGTATTCGCAACTTTTTTACAACATTGCATTGCTGCAGAAGCGGATGCTGGCAAACTTGTTTCTGATGCCCATGCCTTGCTTAATAATGTAAAACCAGAAGACACCAGCTATATTCATAAAAACGATATTATCTCTTGGGGTGGGGTAGGCGAAAAGGCTGTGTGCCATTCTGATTGCAGTGGCTTGATTAGCGCATTGTTACTTCACAGTAAGTTTTTTTCCGAAGAGCAACTTAACAAAAATCTGGGCAGTAACAGGCCTCTTGCTAAACATTATCACGATGCAATTATCCACCAGCGAGGCTTTAAGGAAATCACCAAAATACATGAGGTGAGACCAGGCGATATTATTGCAATTAAGTATCCGCCTGGTTCAGGTAACTCAGGGCATGTTATGCTGATTGCCTCGTTGCCTCTCAAGCGCGACCCTACAGAACCTCTTGTTAAAAACTCTATCCAATATGAAATTGAAATCATCGACAGTAGTTTGTCGGGGCATGGCGCAAACGATTCGCGAAGATTGGACTCTGGTAAATATCGTCAAGGTTTAGGCAAGGGTGTTTATCGAATATTTACCGATGAAAAAGGCCTTTTTATTGGCCATACCTGGAGTGTTTATCCTACCTCTAAGTACTACGAAATGACTATTCGCAATCTTGTAATAGGTCGAATTTACCCATAATTATTCCAAACTTCATTCTAGTTTTATAAGAGATAACAATATGGCCGGCAAACCTGAAGATGACCAAACCCTTGCACCTAATAATAACATCAAGTCTGGAATCGATGATGCATCGATTTTATCCGAACCTTCCAACTCTGAGCTTTCTATAAGCCCTGAGCTTAAAGAAGGCTTGGCAAAAATCGCTGCGGATTTTGGTGCAGAAACTATTGCGCCCATGCACAAAGCTTCAACCGATACCGAACACGATGTAACTTTGGCGCCTTCCCACCAGCATAAGCACATCGATAGCACTATGAATTTGCAGATCCCGCAATTTGTGATGGGTGCAGCGCCTAAGAACGATCCGAATAGCGCAACCATGCCCCCTGATGGAAAAGCACCTGCATATGATCCGAGTAGCGCAACCATGCCCCCTGATGGAAAAGCACCTGCATATGATCCGAGTAGCGCAACCATGCCACCTTCTGGAAACGCAGCGCCTAAGAACGATCCCAATGCTGCAACTTTATCTCCTGATGATCAGGCGCTATTTGATTCCTTCTTTGATTCAAACTCTGCCACTATGCCCCCTGATGGAAAAGCACCTGCATACGATCCAAATAGCGCAACCATGCCTCCATCGCAAAGCGGAGCATACGATCCAAATGGCGCAACTATGCCTCCTTCGCAAAGCGGAGCGTACGATCCGAATGGCGCAACCATGCCCCCTTCGCAAAGCGGAGCCTACGATCCGAATGGCGCAACCATGGCGCCTGGGCAGGAAAGTAAGTCAGGTAGTAGTAATACTGCAGTCAATGTTGGTTCAATTAAACCAAACACCGGGGGCAGTAAGTTTCCGAACGTGCCGGGTTACGATATCCTAGGCGAGTTAGGCCGTGGTGGGATGGGCGTTGTTTATCGCGCAAAACAAAGGGGTTTGGGGCGTATGGTTGCCCTCAAAATGATTCTTGGGGGGGCGAATGTAAACCCTGAAGATATCGCCCGATTTGAACTTGAAGCCCGTGCAGTTGGTTCGATGACCCACCCCAACATTGTGCAGGTTTACGAAGTTAGTGAGTTTCAAGGCGCACCGTTTTTCTCTCTCGAATTTGTGGATGGCGGCCCACTCGACTCCAAATTAAAGAGCGAGCCACAACCCGCTGAATGGTGCGCCCAAATGATGCTGCAGCTTTCGCGAGGCATGGCTTATGCCCATAGCATGCAAATCATTCACCGCGATTTAAAACCTGCGAATGTGCTGATCACCAAGGATGGTATCGGGAAAATCGCAGACTTTGGCCTAGCCAAGAAAATGGATGCAGATGATGGCAAAACCCGTGCGGGTTCAATCATGGGTACGCCAAGCTATATGCCCCCCGAGCAGGCGAGTGGCGAAACCGCAGATATCGGGCCTCTCGCAGATATTTATTCACTGGGCGCAATGTTCTACGAATTTCTAACAGGGAAACCGCCTTTCAGGGGTACCACCCTGCTGCAAACCCTCGAAGATGTTCGCAACAAGGAACCCGTTGCACCTAATATTTTGGTGCCTAGTGTTCCGCTCGATTTACAAACCATCTGTTTGAAGTGCCTTGAAAAAGACAAAGCCAAGCGCTATCCAACTGCCGATGAGCTTGCAGATGATATTGAACGATTCATCAAGGGCGAGCCAATCCTTGCCCGGCCAGTAAGCCTTTACACCAAAACCTTGAAGTGGGCAAAACGTAACCAGGCGAAGGCGGCCCTCATCGCAGTTTCTGCAGTGGCTGCGGTCACCATTTTCATAGGTGCCATTACTGCAGCAATTATGATTCGGAATTCAAGTATTAAGGAAATGGCTGCTCGCGATGCAGTTGACGAAAAAAACAAGGCGATTGCGCTCGAACTTGATGGGATTCGTAATGAAACCACCCCTGCACTGATCAGTGCCAAGACTTTATTTGATGAAAAGAAATTTGAAGAGGCAAAAGATGTCCTTGGAAAAGTTGTCGCCAAGACTTCGGGCAAGGATCCTCTCGAAGAGATCTTTAAATCTGCAAACGAACTGCTTACTCAAACAGAGGCGCGGATTAAGGCGACCACCGATATGAGCCTTTTTTCAAAGCATTACGACGATGCTCTTTTCCATTCCTCTGATGCCATGGGCAATCGCATGGAAGCAAGAGAAAGCTCGATTTCTGAAGCAGCCAAGGGTCTTTCACTTGTAGGAATTAATTATATTGAAGATAAAGAATATAAGCTTAAACTTCCTGATCATCTTTCTGGTGCAGAAAAAAAACATCTGACGGATGAAGCGCTCGAACTTGCTGTTATTCTCGCTCGCAGAAATGCCATGCCTTTGCCTGATATTTCAGCAGAAGATTTGAAAAAAAGATCGTTGGAATCGCTAGAGATTATGGAGAAAACTCGGGGCTTTGCTAAGGAAAATCACATCTTTCATTTGATCAAGGGTGATTTGTTAAAGACGCTATCGCAGTTACCCGAGGCTCAGGCAGAATTTGAAAAAGCCAAAACCATCGCCCCCGAGCGTGCTTCAGAGTTCTTCTTTCTTGGGTTGGGTGCTTTTAATCAAAATGATTACGCTGCTGCTCAAGATTTTTTTGAAAAAGCCGTGCGAAAAGACCCTGATATGTTCTGGGCCAATTTTCTTACCGCAGTCTGTCAAGTTAGGCAGGAGCAATTTGCTGCGGCCCGTGCTTCGCTTACTTCCTGCATCGCAACCCGGCCCAACCTCGGGCCCGCTTATCTCGTGCGTGGCATTGTAGATGGAAAACTAATGCGTGGCAAAACTAGCGCCACCGAATCTGACTATTCTGAAGCATTTGAAGACTTTAGAAAGGCAGAAAAATACGGTATTCCCAAGTTTGATGTGTTGGTTAATGAAGGGAATTTGTTCTTTGAAATGAACAAATTTAAAGATGCACAGAAGAATTTTGAGGAAGCCGTTAAACTGAAACCTAATGACCCACGGGGTATTAACAATCTTGCTCTTTGCTACCGCAAGGAAGGCAAAAATGTGGAAGCCATCGAATTGTTTACTAAAAACATCAAGGCTAATCCGATTAGTGGTGATTCTTACCATTGGCGTGGTTTGGCTTACCTCGATTTGCAGCCTAAAGAAATCCAGAAAGCCACAGAGGACTTTATTCAAGCAGGTAATTTGCGATATCTTAATAAAGATAAAATCGAAGATTACCTTATTGCAGCAGAGCTTTTTTATTCTACCAAGAATTTCGAAAAAGCACTTCCACTATGCAATCTTGCAGTGCAATTAAATCCTAGCAACAGCTTATCCCATCTTTTGAAAGCGAAGATTTTGCTTGAACTAAATAAGTTTGCAGAAAGCAAAACAGCTTTTGATGATTATTTTGCCACGCATGACCCGAAGAAGGATTCGCCCCTTGATCCCCAAGCGTACAAAGGCCGAGGAATCTGCCAGCGAGCTTTGAATTTGTTGGGGCCTGCATTGTCTGATTTAAGCCGCAGTGCAGCCATGCTTCCTGATGACACTCAGTCTAGGGTGCGCAGGGCTATGCTTTTAGTTAGCGCTTGGAAGGATCTTGCCCAAGACGATTTTACCATGGTGCTTGCAAGCAAGGATGCGGAACCTGGCCAGATAATCGAAGCCTTAACCATGCGAGGCTATTTGCGTGCAACCCAGAATAATATCAAAGGCGCAATTGAAGATGCAGATGCTGCACTTGCAAAAAATCCAACCCCTTCCGTGCAAACGGTACTAAACGCCGCTGGAGTTTATTCCATATCCGGGGGTAAACTTGAGCTAGATTCCGATGCCAAGCCTGAACTCAAACCGCAGGCTGATTTGTACAAGAAAAAGGCTGTTGAATTGTTAAAGAAAGCTATTGAAGCCTTTCCAGAACCCCAAAGGCAGGGGATTTGGGGCCAAGCTGTTAGTTCTGATGATTCCTTTGATTCCTTGAAAAAGGAAGCAGATTTTAAAGCCTTACAGTCTAAATACACACCAGCACCTAAAAAGTAATAGAACCAAAACTCCTAAAGCTATTGTTTTAATTGCTTGTTTTGGACGATTTGTGGCGAAAGAATTCGTTTCTTTGCTACATTCCCTTCTTTCTTTGGCTTTATTTTGCCTAGCAACGGTTTATTAGTACTTTTTAAGGATTTTCACCCTTTTCATGATCATTTTAATGTTCCCATTCGAGGGACTAAACGAGTGTTCCGGATTTTGTTCCATTTGACCTGATAATAGCAATCGTTGTAGATGGTTACAGGACAATATGGGGCATTTATTCTTGTGCATTGGTGCAGGATTATTTACAATTCTTCATATTTGATAGCTTGAAATCTTTTGTTAACAGATAAGAAAGATTCAATTGAATAATATTAAGTATGTGGGTTGGTTCAAATCGCTGTTTGAATCTAGGGGTTCTAAGAGTGGCCGCCTTTCGGTTGAGCATTTGGAAGTTAGACTTACCCCTGCCGCTAACGCCGCCATCCCTGCCTTCCACGACTTCGCCATTGGTATTTCTGAAAACAATTGTGCAGCAAATTCAATCACCCTTATTGATGACATCCGCCTGCAGCAAAATGCAACCGATTACCGTTCAAGTCAGGTTTATTTTTGCTCCAATGATTCCACCAACTTTTCAGCTTTAGCTTTCCAATCGGTAAACAAACTTGATGATGTTGCTTTGCAGGCCGCTGCAACCAAGGGCGTTGTCCTTATTGATTCTTCCCTTATTGCCACCATCCCTGTTGATGAATTAAAAGGCTCGTTGGTTGTTTCCATTGATGGCAATCGCGATGTGATAAGTCAGATCACAACTGCTCTTGAAGGCCTTTCCAATGTGCCAGTGCTTAGGATTATCAGCCATGGGAATGACGGCGTATTGTATTTCGGAAATCAGGCGTTCGATTCCTCAGATTTAACTTCTAGTGCATTGCAGGTTGCATCATGGGGAAGTTCCCTTACCGCCGATGCGGATATTCTTCTTTACGGTTGTTCGATAGCGAGCACGGATGCAGGCAAAGCGTTTGTTGAGCAGTTTGCAAGCATTACCCAAGCCGATATCGGCGCTAGTAGTAATTTGACTGGCAAAGGTGGGGATGAAGATCTCGAATTCCAAGTCGGACAAGTTTCAAATGCTCTTATTGCTAATGCAATTAACTATAAAGTTGCCAATCTTACGCTAGAACTTGGAGATTCGTTCGAAACAGCAATTCCTCTTACTGCCATAACGGGTGGATTTGGTGCTGATGGAATTATATCCGTTGCTGGTGAAGAAGATTATTACTCCTTTACAGCAACAGCAACTGGTTCCCTTCAGGCATCGTTGGATCAAATTGACGGCAGCATCATTGACCCCTACATACTCATTTATGATTTCAGCAGAAATCTTGTAGCTTCTGATGATGATAGCGGCCCTGGGCTAAACAGTCTGGCCAGTGTTTCTGTAGTTGCAGGAAATGTTTACTTTGTCAAGGTTACAGGAACATCTTTTAGCCCAACCGGTGCATATGGGGTTACAATTGTTGCACCCACCGTGACATTAAACACAGCTAATCTGGCAAGCAACGCCACTACCCTTACCATTGCTGGTACAGGGTTTAATACCATTGCGGCCAACAATACGGTTACACTTAGCAGTGGTACTGGCACAGTCACTAATGCAACTCCAAACCAGTTAACTATAACCTTTACTACACTGCCAAGCGCCTCTGGTAGCCTGACCGCAATCATAAACTCCTTTGGAAGTACCAGTGGCAGTCCAGTTCAAGTAGCTACTATTGCTGCCGCGCCGCCAGGGGCTTCGTTCGATACAGCAATTCCTCTTACTGCCATAACGGGTGGATTTGGTGCTGATGGAAATATTTCCGTTGCTGGTGAAGAAGATTATTTCACTTTTACAGCAACAGCAACTGGTTTACTTCAGGCGTCGTTGGATCAAATTAACGGCAGCAGCATTGATACCTTCATACGCGTTTATGATTCCAGCAGAAATCTTGTAGCTTCTGATGATGATAGCGGCCCTGGGCTAAACAGTTTGGCTAGTGTTTCTGTGGTTGCAGGAAATGTTTACTTTGTCAAGGCTACAGCTTTTAGTGCTGGAACTGGTGCATACAGGGTTACAATAGTTGCACCCACCGTGACATTAAACACAGCTAATCTGGCAAGCAACGCCACTACCCTTACCATTACTGGTACAGGGTTTAATACCATTGCGGCCAACAATACGGTTACACTTAGCAGTGGTACTGGCACAGTCACTGATGCAACTGCAACCCAGTTAACTATAACTTTTACTTCACTGCCAAGCGCCTCTGGTAGCCTGACCGCAATCATTACCTCCTTTGGTAGTACCAGTGGCAGTCCAGTTCAAGTAGCTACTATTGCTGCCGCGCCGTCAGGGTCTTCGTTCGATACAGCAATTCCTCTTACTGCTTCTTCAGGCAATTCTGTTGCGAGTTATGATGGTGAAATTAATCCTGCACTAGAAGCAGATTATTACACCTTTACAGCACCTGCAACGGGTGTGGTTGAATTTTCAATGACTGCCATTAACAGCAGTGGGGTTGATACCTTCCTGACCATTTACAATTCCAACTTGGTAGAAATCGCACGAAATGATGATAGCAACGGAACCTTTAACAGTTTTATTTCTCTTAATGTTACTGCAAATGCTATTTACTACCTTAAGGCAACTGCTTTTGGATCTGGCTCGGGCGCCTACCAAGTTTCTGCAACAGTGACATCGGCACCCACCGTTCCGGGTGCTTCCTTCGCAACAGCCATTCCACTTACCGCAGCAAATCCAATTGCGGGTGATATTTCAACTGCTTTAGAAGCAGACTATTATAAATACACAGCAGCAGCGACGGGCGGGGTCAATTTCGAAATGACTGCAATTAACAACAGTGGCGTTGATTCAATCCTAACCATCTACAATTCCAACTTTATAGAAATCGCGCGAAATGATGATAGCAATGGAACCAGAAACAGTTTTGTTTCGCTGAATGTAAATGCGAATGCTATTTACTACCTTAAGGCGACTGCTTTCGGATCAGGAACAGGCGCCTACCAAGTTTCTGCAACATTTATAGCGCCTACTACGGTCACCAACGGAGCTCCAGGCGACTCCTTCGCAAACGCCATTACACTTACTTCTAATTCAACAGGTACGGTTGCGAGTTATGATGGTGAAATTAATCCTGCTTCAAATGCTGATTATTACAAACACATTGCAACAACTACGGGTGTAATTAATTTCGCCATGGCTGCCATTAACAACAGTGGCGTTGATTCCATCTTAACTATTTACGATTCTAACTTTTTACAAATCGCTCGAAATGATGATAGCAATGGAACCTTGAACAGTTTTATTTCTCTTAATGTTACTGCAAATACTATTTACTACCTTAAGGCAACCGCTTACGGATCCGGAACAGGTGCATATCGGGTTTCGGCAAGCAGCAACTCTGTATTTAATTCTATCCCTCCCGGGTCCACCTTTGGTACTGCCATCAACCTTACTGCTGGGGATCCAATTGAAGGTGTTATTTCAACTGGTTTAGAAGCAGATTATTACAAGTACATTGCAACTGCCACGGGCAGTGTCAATTTCGCAATGACTGCCATTAGCAATAGCGGCGTTGATACCTTTCTGACCATTTACAATTCTAACTTTATAGAAATTGCACGAAATGATGATAGCAATGGAACCAGAAACAGTTTTGTTAGCGTTAATGTTAATGCGAATGCTATTTACTACATCAAGGCGACTGCTTACGGATCCGGAACAGGTGCATACCGAATTTCTGCAAATAATTCAGATAATCAAAACACTGCACCCGGAGCCTCCTTCGCGACTGCAATCAACCTTACTAGTTCAGCGCCAATTGCGGGTACTATTTCAACTGCTTTAGAAGCAGGCTATTACAAATACTTAGGGACAGCGACGGGCAGTGTCAATTTCGAAATGACTGCCATTAACAACAGTGGGGTTGATACCTACCTGACCATTTACAATTCTGAGTTTATAGAAATCGCGCACGATGATGATAGCGGCACTGGGTTAAATAGTTTGGTCAGTATTTCTGTTAATGCGAATGCTATTTACTACATCAAGGCGACTGCTTACGGATCCGGAACGGGCGATTACCGCGTGGAGGCAACTGTTCAATCTAGCGATGATGTGGGGGGTAGCCTCGATGCAACTGCAACCCTCCTTTCATTTACCGGTAATGTGGCAAGTCAAAGTAAAACCATCGGTGCAGCGATGGATTTCGATGTGTTCCGTTTGACTGCTGATGTGGAAGGGGTATTCGAAATTGCGGTGACCCCAACTAACGGTTCGGCCCTAGCCCCAGTTATAGAAGTTATTGGAAATGATGGTACAACCTTACTAGAGTTTTCCAGTGCCAGTGCAGGAGTCTCAGCCTTTGCGCTGCCTTTCCTTACCCTCGGGCGACAAGTTTATGTCCGTGTTTCAGGTGCGGGATCAACGGGGAATTACACGCTTCAAGTAACAAAACCTGCTGCTATTGTTGATTTTTATGCTAATAGTTACAACAACGGTACAAGTTCGTTGCCAGTGGGAATCATAACCCTTTCTCCAGGCGCCAATTCTGGCTCGTTGACAAACGCCAACATGGTTATTGAGTCGGCCACTGATGTTGATGTATTTAGCTTCACTACCAACCGAAATGGGCCAATACAAGTTTCTGTTTCCAAGGCAGTTGGTAGCAATCTCGATACCATCGTTTCTATTTTGGATGCCTCAGGAAATGTTTTTGAGTTCAACGATGATTCAAATGGCACCACCGATAGTACCGTGGTTTTCCAGGCGAATAATAATAATCTTTATTACATCAGAGTTAGTGGATATGGCGGAACAATTGGCCGGTTTGATATTTCAGTGACTGACCTTATTACCACAGCAGGTGCTGAAACTGATGGCACTGGATCTGATCTCACCCATGCTACAGATCTTACTTTTGTTGCAAACAGCGCAAGTTTTCAAGGTAATATTTCAAGTGCTGGCGATCAAGATTTCTTCAGCATTACCGCGTCATCGAGTGGTGTTCTTACCATTTCATTAGCTGCAGGGGCTAGCAGTGGTCTCGACACTTATCTTTATCTTTATAATTCAGACAAAGTACTTATTCTAGAGGATGACGATAGTGGTTCAGGATTAAATAGTTTAATCTCAATCAATGTGATAACTGGGCAAACTTATTACCTCCAAGCCTCGGGTTTCGGATCCAGTACGGGGGCTTACACGATTTCCGCTTCTATTTCAGCAGCAGATGATCATGCCAATCAAGCCGGTGAAAGTGCAACCAGAATGGTTGTTTCAAACAACGCCGTCAGTAATATGGCGGGGACCATCAATCCCTCAACAGATAATGATGTGTTTTTATTTAAAGCAACCGCCGATGGTTCCATCACCATCAATGTTACTCCAACAAATAATAGTGCTCTTAACTCTTACCTTTTTGTTTATGATTCCACCGGGAACATTCTGCTTGATTACAATGATGGTAATTCCAGCACTGATAGAACAAGCATGACTAGCATGCAAGTAGTCCGTGATGAGGTTTATTACTTCATGGTTTCAGGTGCTGAGGGTACCACGGGAGCTTATACCATTTCGGTAACTTCAGTCACTGACACTGTTGGCAACACTATCGCCCTTGCAACCAACCTTCCTATTTCCACCACCTCCACCCCAAACACCACGGTTGGCACCGTTAATGGTTCCATCGGAAGTAATGGCGATGTTGATTTTTACAAAGTCGCTATTAATACAAATGGCAGATATGCATTCAGGGCTTCTGCAAACCCCACATCGAATGGCCTAGATACCACAATTGCCGTTTATTCTGAAGATGGCCAATTGATGGGCGAAAATGATGATGCCAGTGCTTCTTCCTTGAATAGTTCCCTTTCATTAAACTTGACTGCTGGCGAAATTGTTTATGTAAGAGTTGCTGGCTATGGTGAAAGCACAGGCGATTATATCTTTGATGTAGTTTATCTTAGTGCAGCCATTGCAGATGATTTTGGTAGTACTATTGATGATGCCTATTCCTTCGTTCTTGATAACGCTCACTCCTACACGGCTTCCAGCGCTAATATCCAATTTGCTGGCGATGCCGATGTCTTTCATGGTGTTGCAGATCTTACTGGCAATATAACTTTGGTGCTGGCTCCCTCTGCAAATTTGCAGGGAAATATCAGGGCTTTTGTTACTCGCAATGGGGAAAACATTCAGGTTGGAAGTGTAAGTGGTAGCGCCGTCGGTGGAGTTGTTAATCTTACTTTCCCAGTAACCGCATCAGAGAATTTTTACATTGAGATATCGGGAAATAATGGCACCACTGGTACCTATTCCGTTTCAGTAAATAATGTGATTGCAACCAATACCGTCCGCCCAATCGATGCTTATGTTATTGACCGAATCGCGGAAGAGTTAAGAGAAGAGTTTACTCGAATAATTGCAGCGGCTAGTGCCAACGCAGATATAAATGCTACAAGTCAGGTAATCATGACTCAGTTGCTAGCTGTAATTCAGCGACTTATTCCAGGGTTTACCGGTTTAGTTGGCTTCTTTGACCCTGTTGATCTCAGCCTATCCGGTAGCGGTGGCACTATTGGTTCTCAAGGCAGTAATTCCACGAATTCCAATCCTTCCGCTAGTCTTTCCAGCAGGGGCGCGTTGGACTTGGTTGTTATCCCGGGGGCTGCTGCTGGGCAATATAATTTACAAATGAGTGGCACCGGTGGCGGGCAAGTTCTTGCTGGTGTATCCATGGTTGGTGCAAATGGCCAAGTCATTAATCCTACAATCACAGGGGGCCAAAGTAGCGGGGGCATTGCTGCTACAGATGTGCCTAAAACTGGTTTGAACTTGGTCCTTGATTTTGGAAGTAATAGCAGCGGCGGTAATGGCAATGGTGGTAATGGCGGCGGGGGCAATAGCAATGGTGGTGATACAGCTCAATCTGGCAACGTTTCAGGTTCTACTACGGCTTCAGCATCAGCGTCTTCTTCTAGTGCTTCTACTTCTACCGCATCCGCTGCCACCGGGCTAACCGGCTTGGCCGCTTTGGCGAATGCAATCACCCAGTCCGCCACCGCATCGGGTGCAGACTCAGCGACATCTGCCGCCAATCTTGCCAACCTTGCTTCTATTGCTTTAGGCCTTGGTAGTACAGCAGCCACTTTGGATGAAAAGCAACTTGCAAAAGATTTGGGAGGGGATGCTCCGGCTGGCGATCTTGATCTTAGTGGTTCAGATGATTTGAAAACAAGTGGGTCGTTTGTTTTGGTTACCTTTGCGCAAGCGTATCAAGGTTTCAATCAGGCGGTATTTAGCACCTTGGATGCAGAGAAGCAAGTGGTTTCTGAAATTGCTAATATCTTTGATAAAGTTTTGCCAGCTTTGGTTCCTTCCGAATTTGAAAACACAGTTGAAAACCTTCTCGTACAAACCAAAAAATCTTTACTTGAAGATGGCAAAGCCAACCTTTTAAAGACTGGCGATATTTTGGCAGACATCATAATGTCGAAGCTGGTTAAAAATTTGCCTGCTGCCCAACCCGCTAAAAACAAAGTGGATGCTAAAGTTCCTTCCTTTGAGTTTGTGATTGCAAATTTACTTCAGCAAAACAAAAACGAGAGCGCTGCTGAAGAAAATTGCTTCGGTGAACATACTGCAATCACTGATAAAATCTCCCACTGTTTTGAAGAAATCTTCAACTCTGTGAATCGAAACGCCCTCGATGATTCTTTATCGGGGCCTTCAATTCTCCGCAATGATCAGCAAAACAATATTGCTGAAGCCCTAGGCGTTATAGCAGGTGTCCTTATTGCCCCGGGTGTTCTTAGTGGCACTAATGGTACGCAGTCACCCGCTTTTGAAAAGCCAAAGCCCAGAAAACAGAAATCCTGATTCCTGCCGATTCTGCAAGACTCCATCTTGTTTGAATGATAAGATATTTCTTTGTTCTTCAGTGTGACCTTGTGGAGTTATTTCATGCTTCTTCAATCAATCACTTTGATTGTCTGCCTTGGTTCGGTTCCCTTCCAATCTCCTCCCATTTTAAAAGATGGCGACATGGTTGCCCTTGTGGGCGGAACACTCATCGAGCGCGAACAAATTTCAGGCTACTGGGAGACCGAACTCACCCGTAGGATTACCGGACAGAAAGTTCGCTTCCGCAATCTGGGTTGGAGTGGCGACACCGTATACGGCCATGCCCGGGCGGGTTTTGGTTCCACCGCAGATGGCTATAAAAGGCTTATCGAACATATCAATGTAGTAAAACCTACCGTCACCCTGTTTGCTTATGGCGCCAACGAATCTTTTGAAGGCGAAGCAGGGGCAGCCGCTTTTCATAAAGGGTATGACAAACTTTTGAAGGATTTGTTGAACACTAAGTCGAAGTCCATCCTTCTAGCGCCACTCTGGCACGAAAACATGGGGGCGCCACTGCCAGATGCCGCTCCGCACAATCTAAACATCCTCGCATACAGCAAGATGATCGATGAAATTGCCAAGGCGAATCAAGCCAACTTTTATGATTTATTTCAGAGTAAAACTTCGTGTGAAGCCATGCTTGGGCAATCAGCAAAACTTACGAGCAATGGTATTCACCCCACCGAACTTGGGTATTACCTTTTATCCAATGATATTGCCAGAGCCTTTGGCGTGAACGAAGAGATTTGGCAAGTTGCAATTGATCATGCTGGTGGTGCTATAAATACTAAAGGGTGCACCGTGGAGAGTGCGGGAAAGATGAGTTGGAAAGTAACGGATAAAATGTTGCCTAGGCCAATTGTTCCTGGCTTTGCCTCCCTCAACCCTTCCCCCAGAACTATCGCAATCAAAAATCTTCCCAAGGGAACCTATAAGCTTTTGGTCGATGGCAAGGAAGTGATGATGAAGGATTCCGAAGAATGGGCCAAGGGAGTGATGGTTTCAAGTGGACCGGATTTTGACCAAGTTGAAATGATGCGGAAGCTGATTCTGGAAAAGAACAGGCAGTATTTTCATCGATGGCGTCCACAAAACGAAACCTATCTCCTGGGTTTTAGAAAACATGAACAAGGGCAGAACGCTAGGGAACTACCCCAGTTCGACCCGATTGTTGCTGCAAAAGAAGAAGAAATTTACAAACTTAACAAATCCGTGACACGGACCTACTCGCTGATGGAGTCCAAGTAATGAAACGTAATTTAAGTACACTCGCAATTACTCTTTTCTTGATTCAAGGCGTTTGCTTTGCACAAAAGAACGCCCCCCAGTCTGTTGACATTGACCCGGAAAATGAGCGTAAGTCGTTCATTCTTCCAGAGGGGTTTGAAGTCAATCTGTTTGCAGGCGATCCCCAACTCGCAAAACCCATTCAAATCTGCTTCGATACCAAGGGCAGGCTTTGGGCCGCTTGTAGTTCTACCTATCCCCAGGTGCTTCCCGGGCAACCCAACCAAGATAAAATTCTGGTTATGGAAGATACCGATGGCGATGGCGTTGCCGACAAAACCACCGTCTTTGCTGATGGGCTTCTTATCCCCACCGGCTTAGCTCCTGGCGATGGCGGCGTTTATGTTATTGATAGTACCGACCTTATTCACCTCAGCGATACCGATGGCGATGGCAAGGCTGATACCAGAAAAGTAATCCTTTCTGGTTTTGGTACCGAAGACACCCATCACATGGTGCATACGCTGCGTTGGGGCATGGATGGATTGCTTTATTTCAATCAATCGATTTACATTCATAGCCATTTGGAAACTCCATACGGGCCCAAGCGTTTGGGTGGCGGGGGCATCTGGCAGCTTCGTCCGAAAAATCTTGAACTCGAAATCACCATGCGTGGTTTGGTCAATAGCTGGGGACATCATTTTGATCAATGGGGCCAGTCTTTTGCAACCGATGGTGCGGGTGGCGAAGGCATTAATTATGTTATCCCCCGTGCCTACTACGCAACCGCTGTTGGTGCCAAGCGTGTGGTTCAAGGTTTGAACCCAGGTAGCCCTAAGCATTGCGGTCTCGAAATCCTTTCAGGCAGGCATCTCCCAGAAGATTGGCAACAATCCTTTATCACCAATGATTTCCGCGGTCACCGAGTTTGCAGATTCACCCTCGAACCCGATGGCGCTGGTTATATATCTAAGCAACAGCCTGAATTAATCAAAACCAACCACCCTGCATTTAGGCCGATTGATGTGCGCCAAGGTCCTGATGGAGCGATCTACATTGCAGACTGGTTTAACCCTATTATTCAGCATGGCGAAGTGGATTTTCGCGACCCTAGGCGTGACAAAACCCATGGCAGAATCTGGCGCGTCACTGCCAAGAACAGGCCCCTGGTTCCTCGACCAAAGCTTGAAGCAGATACTAATGCTGCCTTGCTCAACCATTTGAAAGACCCAGAAATGTGGACCAGGCACATGGCTCGCAGAGTTCTGGTCGAACGAAAACTTGAATCCGTAACACCTGATCTTAAAACTTGGACTAACTCTATCCCAGCAGACGATGAGGTTTTAAATCTCGAGGCTCTATGGACTTGGCAAGCTTTGGACCTACCTAATGAAAAACTATTAGGCATGGCGTTGGCTGCAAAAAATCCGAATGTTCGTGCTGCTGGAATTCGAGTTGCAGAAATGTGGCGCAATAAAATGCCAGGCACTTTCGATCTCGTTAAAGCCAAAGTGAACGATTCACATCCGCAAGTCAGGCTGGAAGCTGTGCGGGCGTTGGGGCTTTACCCTAAGGCTGAAGCTGCCGAAGCTTCTCTTGCAGTTCTTGATTCACCCATGGATAAATTCATTGAATATAGCTTGTGGCTTACCCTGCAGGAATTGCAGGATAGCTGGCTGCCTGCTTTCAGCAAAGGCGAGTTAACCTTCGGCGGTAAATCCGATCGCATGGTCTATGCTCTCAAAGCTGCTGGTACTGCAGATGTTGCCAAGAAGCTGGGCGAACTTGTTGTTGAAGGCAAGCTCCCACCCTCCGCAATGGAAGGCGCTTACCTTCATCTTGCTTCCGTGGGCGGCCCCGTGGAATTAGGGATTGTTGCAACCAAAGCCTTGGGCATGGCAGATGCTCAGGCCGGTAATGCAATTTTATCTGCACTTATCGAATCTACAAAAACCCGTGCCATCAAGGCGCAAATCGATCCCAAAGTTCTTATGGCTTCCTTGGAAAGTAAAAGCGATCCAAGGCAGGCATCAGCAATCCGGCTCTTGGGCTTGTGGAAAATTATTTCAGCACAGCCTGCCTTGGAAGGTATTGCCAAGGATGAAGCTAAAGATTTGAGCACCCGCAAGGCTGCGTTTGAAAGTATCGCAGACCTTGGTAGTAAATCCTCCATCGCATTGCTTAAGGGAATGATTGCTGCATCAAGTGATAATCCGTTGCCAATCAAGCGCTGGGCATTGGTCTCACTTGCATCGTTAGATGTAAACTCTGCAGCAGAATTATCTGTAAAGATTCTGGAACTGCCTCAAAGCAGTGCAGAAATTGCTGAAGTGTTTGACGCTTTTTTAAGCAAAAAAGAAGGCTTGGCTCCAATTCTTAAGGTGCTTGCGAATTCTACAATCTCTACTGATGCAGCGAAGGTTGGCATTCGTCAGGCAAAAGGTTCGGGTCGTGATGTGACTGAACTGGTGAAGAACCTCGAAAAAGCTGGAAAGATAGGCGCTGTTTCAAGAGAAATCAGCAAGGAAAAACTTGCCGAAATGACCAAGGCTGTTCTTGCCCAGGGCGATCCTGCACGGGGCGAACTTGTATTTCGAAGGAAGGAACTTGTCTGCATGAAGTGCCATGCGATTTCAGGTTCCGGCGGCTTGGTGGGCCCGGATATGACCAGCATCGGTGCCAGTGCCCAAGTTGATTACCTGATCGAATCCATGATCAATCCCAACAAAGCAATCAAGGAGAATTATCATTCCATCGTAGTCACCACCGATGATGGAAAAGTTTTCAATGGCATCAAGGTTAGGCAGGATAATAATGAATTAGTTCTGCGTGATGCGGAAGACCGGCTTATTAATATCTCGCTCAAGAAAATCGAAGAGCAGAAAAACGGTAAATCCTTGATGCCTGAAGGCTTGGTGGATTCTTTGACCCAAGGCGAGCTTCTTGACCTCGTAAGATTTCTTTCCGAGTTGGGGAAAGTCGGCCCTTACGGCCCAGGCAAGGCTTCCATCGTGCGCAGGTTCGAAGTTATGGAACCCGATGCAAACGCCTACACCGTGCTTGCACGCAAGGGGCAGGATGCCTTTGCAAATCCCGCAGAGAATCTTAAATGGTCGAATGCTTATTCCATGGTAGATGGCAACCTGCCTCTTCGAGACCTGCCTTTATTGCAACAAAAACGAAGCCTTGAAAATATCACCCATACCATGGCATTTGTTCGCTTTGGATTCGAAACAAGTAGCATGGGAAGTGTAAACATCAAGCTGGACAAAGCTGTTGGGATTTCGGCGTGGGTGGATGGTAAACCTGTTGCAATTGCGCCAACGGGTTTGATTAACCTCAAGGTCACTCCTGGAGTGCACACGGTGGTTCTTAAATTAGATGGAAAAGTTGCAGGAGCAAAAGTTGAGGTTGAAGATGATAAGGAAAGCCCTGCAAAGGTAAAAATTGTGCAGGGCAAGTAACTCAATATTACATCGCCACGAGATCCCAGTTGATGCTGGGTTCAGGAAACTTTGGGTGCTTGTGCACTAGTGCAGGTAGGTTTTCATCCTTAAAGTATTGCCCCACCCGTTCATCAATCTGCTGGAATCTATCTTCGCAAGCCTGATGAGATAGGTTTGATACATCACCAGCAATCCATCGATTGCGTATCCGTGCAATCTCGCATAGCAGGGATGCATAAATTTTCTGGGTCAACCTATGGTAGCAGCGCGGGTGGTTCCCGTGTTCGGTGCTCCAAAAGTTATCTGCATACGCATTAGGATTACCAACTTCAATCCAATGAAATTGAGCATCCACAAAAAGGTTGCAGGCATTTGGGTTTTTCTTGCGCTTGAGAGGCGCCTTTTTTATCGCAGGAAGACTCTGTATATCTTCCGAAACTGAAACGTTGATAGCTAGCATGACCAATCCTTCCTGAATTCAGGTGGCTGGCGCATCCTTGCGCAGGTTATCAATTTCTATAATCATTTTACGCAGCGAACTACCTATTTGTTCGTAAGAAACCATGAATTATTTGTGTAATTATCATTAATCAAATAAAAAAGCCCTCTCCCACAACTATTGCGAGAGAGAGCTTTTGCTGAATATTAGCCGAAATCTATTACTTTACTTCGATCGCGTAAAGAGTTTCAAATCCGCGAATATAAATTTTACCATTCGATATCGCAGGTGATGAAGTGATTTGATCGGGAAGCTTATTGGTCGCTATAATCTCAAACTTCGGCCCCGCCTTCACTACAGTTACCGTGCCATCTCTCGCTGCTAGGTAGATTTTGCCATCAGCTAAAACAGGGGAAGCTCTATGGCGGGCGTTGTGAGTTCGCTCGTTGTAAAGTTCTTTTCCAGTCTTGGCATCCATGCAGATTAGGAATCCGTTTTCCCTGCAGAGATAAACCAATCCATCATGAACCAATGGCGAAGGTACATCCGGGGTGCTGGTGGGCCTGCGCCATACTTCGCTGCTGTTGCCCATGGTGACCAAACCAGAAGCGCCTGGTTTCAAGCCAACCACTGGTCCATTCTTGGCGCTAGGTATCACAATAAGGTCGCTGACTGCAACGGGTGAAGCCACGAACCTTAGGGTTTTGTTGTACTTGTCTTTGGGGTTTAGGCCGCCTACGCGCCAGAGTTCTTTGCCATCCGTAAGCGAATGACCGGTTGCGTAATCGTTGCCATGCACGATCAATTGGGTCTCCTTGCCATTGGTCCAGATGGTTGGTGAGGCGTAGGAATGCTTGCATTCTTCAACGCCATCGCTGGGTCGATCAATTTTCCAAACTTCTTTACCAGTGTTTTTATCAATGCAAATCACCTTGGCTCCGCCATCGTGAATCAATGTTTGGTAAAGTTTGTCTTCATGCAAAACGGGTGTGGAGTGGATTCCGAATTGTATTTTGAATGCGCCATACTCTTTCTGCATATCCATCTTCCAGACTTCTTTGCCTGAAAAATCATAGCAGCCAAGGATACCAGCACCGACAAAAGCCCAGACATTTTTGCCATCGGTGGAGCAGGATGCGGAAGCGCCATTACCTTCATCCACTCTTACCTTGGAACTACCTTTTGCCAATACATTTTTCCAAAGCTGTTTGCCTTCGGTGCTAACGCAAAGCAATACTTGGTCTTCGCCATCCACACTGGTAAGAAACATCTTGTCGTTCCAGATCACGGGGGTGGAGCTGCCCATACCGGGCATGGGTAATTTCCAAGCGATATTCTGCTTGTCGCTCCAGGTGGAGGGGAGTTTTGTTTCTTTGGATATTCCATCAAAGGATTGTCCGCGCCAGTTGGGCCAGTTCTCTGCATTGGCAATCGAGGTGGAAATAATCAGGGAAACGCCTAATGCGCCAACTCGAATAGACTGTGATAACTTTTTGGAAATCCCTAACATTTGCAATACTCCTAGATTTTGAAAAACGAGGCAGGTTTCAATACGCAGATATCGCACTATGATATCATTCTTTGGTTATCAAAGAAGATAAATGTGGTGAGGCTTTAAACTTCAAAATTATCAACTCGGAGTAATTCGGGGCGATGCAATTTGCAATTCAATGTTTAGTTTTGGGAAGATAAAAAGCTCATTACTTTCGGAAGTGTTCTGGGCATTTTTCTTATTGGCATACATTACTAATTTGATCAAGATTTGTGCTTTGAATCCAAAAATTCCCTCATAAAAATCGCTTTTCTGTCATAATTGTAATAATTCTAAAATCCAATATTATTTTTAAGTTGTTTTTTATGAAGTACTTATGTCTATTTATTTTGCGTAAAAAATAAAATTTACCTTGATTATAATTTTAGTGAACTTATATT
>CAJCCR010000021.1 GCA_903960945.1 uncultured Planctomycetaceae bacterium | reverse complement strand
GAAGTCAGCGCCTTTCTTACCATCGCGGATTACCACATCCCCATATTCTTTCCCAAGCTTTTTGTAACACCAGAGCGCATCATCAAGTAGATTTTTATTAGTGTAAATGCGACCCAGAATTTCGTACGCCTTGGCTGCAAGCGCAGGGCTTTCAGACAACACAGGTTGCAACGCCTGCTCTGCAAGCAACATTGCGTTGGGGCTTGTATCTTCCAGCAATCGTTCTGCAAGCTTCAAGCGCGCTTCCCGGCCTACATCAAAAAGTGAACCTGAAAACGCAACAAACTTCTTAAGCTCTTCAAGCGTTGCGCCTTTTTTCTGAAGCTGATCCCAAGTGGATTGAATTTTAGCTTCGAGAGGCTTTTTGTTTTCAGGTGAAGCCTTGGCAACCATCGCTGCTATGCGACCCTGCGACCAAACCTCGCCCGATGCCCTTACCGAAGGCTCATCCAAAACAGAAATCAAATCATCAGATTGCGAAGTTGCTGCAAACTCTTGGTACTTATCAAACGCATCGATCAAACGGCCCTGGCTTTCGCGACCCTTCGCAACCAAACAAAGGAAGTTTGTCTTGCGCCTGCGCCCCTCAGCTTCCATCTCAAGCCGTTCTTTTTCCTCTGCTCCTGCTCGAATATCTACTTTGCATAGCGCTTCGTATTCCCCAAGGAATGGCTCTGCTGCATTAAAATCCTGCTGGAAGTAATCGGTAAAAGCTTCAAACAACTTAGTGCGGGCCCGGTCTTTAATTTCTGGAGTGATGCTTTGTGCAAGCACTTTTTTCAAATCATCGATTGCGCCTTTTAAATCACCTTTGTTCAACCTTAATTCGCCCCGCTCCGTAAGGCCTAGCGGGTCATTGGGGTTGGCCTTGATAAGCAGATCAATCTGCTCGAGCTTGATCGCAAGCTGTGGGTAAACCGCTACATCGCTCGTAGTCTGAGAAATTACAGCACCCTCATGAAAAATGAGATTGCCCGCTATTTCGCTTTTACGCGATCTTGTATGAGCTAATATTTTTCCCCTCGCCACATCGATTGCGCAAACCTCTGGTTCTTTCGAACCATTCGATTCTTTGATGGGCAGGTAGTAAATGTTTTCAGATGCTACGCCCAGGCCCGAAGGTACGCCGGTTTCTAGTGTCCATACCGTACTGCCATTGTTGATATCAATACCCCTGCAGGTTTTTCGACCCACCACAATTGCCAGCCCTGCATAGACACCGCCAAAGTAAAGATCTTCTTCCTGCCGATTCTGAGTCCAAACCTTGGTGCCATCTCTTAAGTTGACACAATGAATTGCCCTAGCATCAGGAGCCGTGAAGATTACTTTGCCATCTTGAATGACAGGCGCGGTTACCTTCCATTGATTATTAAAGGATGGATTCATGAGGGCGCCGTTGCCCCTGCGACCAATCATGCCATTGATCCTAGGGCGGTTGGGATCGAGTGAATTGTCTGGGCTTTCAGTTTTATCCCGGTACATATAAGCCCAAACCAGACTTCCCGTAAGAAGATCAACGCCTAGCAAAGCCCCCGAATTTGTGGGGCAAACTAAAATGCCTTCGCCATAGGATAAGTGCGCTGCCTGGGTGCGCCTGCCCACATCCTGCTCTAGCTTATCGCGGGTGGTAACCAAAGTTTGTATACCCAGCAGTTTGCCGGTTGTAGGGTCAAGCGTCACTAGCCTGAGTTCCTGCTGCTTTTCGGTAAGTACAAAAAGCTTGCCACTCACGGGAATGGGGGGTCCAAGAAAATGCGTATCGCCCAACTCGCTTTTTTCATCGCGTTCGCCAATCTCCCAGCGCAGCTTCCCCGTCACCAAATCATAAGCCTGCAGCTTGCTGAAAAGAATCGCATCGTTGACTTCCTTATTGGGAGCCCTGTTATTGTTATTCTGACCACCATTAAAGTTCATGTAAGGGTTTGCAGAAGGGGGTGGCGGAACCGAAAGGTCTTCAACACAAAATACATTCCTGCCATCGGATGACAAACAACCCAGCGAGGTGTTTTCAAAAAGGATGCCGGGCCGTAAGTTGTTGTTCACATACTGGGTTAGCCATTGGTTGAGAATATCTTTCTTTTTATCTTGAGAGACAGCATCAATACCCCAATCGGAACGAGCCTCCCACTCCAATTTGCCCGTCTGCACTTGCACCGCATGAATACCCCAGTAACTTCGATAAATGATCAGCGGGATTTTCTGTTCGTTCTTGGTGATGGTGGTTGCAAGCGGGAAGAACCCCGGAAGCATGGCCTGCTGGCGCTGTAGCACCATGTAGTTTTCCGACAGCTTTAAAGCGTTTTTAGATTCATTCGTCTTCGCAGTCGTAATTTTCCACTTGGGTTCCATGAAAGGAGTGCCACCAGGAGTCTGGGCATTGCGCTTTACATTTCCCGCAAACATCTGCCAATCAAATACCCCCATCTCTCCCGCACGGTTTTGCTTGATCGCTACTTCTTTAAGCCCATCCAACGGCATAGCGTTTCCATCAAGGTTTAATTCGCGCAATCCCTTGGCGCTTAACATCACCCATAGCTTTTGCCCACGCGCTGTATCACCCGATTGAAAAAATGCATATGCAGCTTTAAAAAGAGTGCGTGGCGACAGCTTTTCACTGCCTTCACGGTCAAGCAACTTTTCATAGCACAACGATGCAGCCATGAAGTTTCCCCGGTCTAGCTGATACGTTCCCAATAGAAGCGCAGCCTCGGAACCAGGATCGGTATGCAAATACAACTTCATCACTTGGGCCAGCATGTTGGGGTCGCTGTTGGCCTTTGCTTGCTTCAGTAACGCCCCTGCACTTGGATTAAAAGTGAGTTTGTAAAATTCCAACCCTTTTGCAGGAAGCGATGCAACCAAACGGTTTGCTTCCGTTCGCACACTCACCAGTGCAGTTGTGGGTTTGCCATCAGCGCCCTTGCGCGAGATCTCTGCAAATACATCTTCCTTTATTTCGAGAAGCTTCTGAAGAACATTGCAAGCCTCTGCCCAATCCCCAGACTTGATGTAATCTTGGGCAGCTTCGATCCTACTTTTCATTTTGTTATCGCGGGGCAGGCTTACTGCAGAATTATCCGTACCATCAATCGGGGTTTTGGGATCCGAATCTGCTTTGCCCGGGGCAATTTGAACTGCTTGTGCCTTAAGCTCGACCGGGGCCTTTTGTTGCCCAACAACCCAATTGGTCGCTAAGCCCAAAATCAACAGGGATACCATGTGCCATATTTTCATCTTTTGGCCCCAAATAAGACTGTAAACCTTGAACTTATTCATTATCACATCTTCTTCACATTCGTTGCAAGAAGAATGCCCCGCATATTTAAGACGATTCAGCCAATAGCCCTTAACCCTGTTCAAATCAGGATTTTCTTCTTTATCAGCCCCTATTTAATCGCTAACATCATTCATAGTATGAGACTTGCATTAATCCTACCTATTTGAAAGGGATTCTCCGTGTTCCAACATTTACTTAAATTCTCGCTATTTCTTGCTCCGCTGTTCATTTCAAGCGTCGCATTTGCCCAAGAAGAACAGTGGGTCACCTATAAAGGCTCTGAAGGCCTCGGAAAAGGTAAGAATATCGTCTTAATCGGGGGCGATGAAGAATATCGCTCTGAAGAAGCCCTTCCCCAACTCGGCAAAATCCTCGCCAAACATCATAGCTTTAACTGCACCGTTCTTTTCGCTGTTGACCCAAAAACCGGTCTTATTACCCCCACCGTCAATGATAACATCCCAGGCCTCGAAGCCCTTGCTAAAGCCGACCTCATGATCATCGCAACCCGCTTCCGCAAGCTTCCACCCGAACACATGAAACATATCGATGACTACCTAAAAACAGGCAAACCCGTTATCGGAATGCGCACCGCCACACACGCCTTCAATTTCCCCAAAGATCACCCCTATGCCCATTATGGTAATGGCTACAAAGGCACCGAAAAAGAATGGACCGATGGCTTTGGTAAATTAGTTCTTGGCGAAATGTGGATCAGCCATCATGGCTCCCACGGCAAACAAAGCTGCAGAGGCATTATCGTCCCTAATCAACGCGAAAACCCTATCGTCAAAGGCATCAAAGATGGCGATATCTGGGGCCCTACCGATGTCTATGGCGTGCGCCTTCCCTTCTCAACGGATTACCAAGCTGTCGTGTTTGGCCAAGTTCTTGAAGGCATGAAGTTTGATGATAAGCCAGTCAACGGCAAAGTAAACGAACCAATGATGCCAATTGCTTGGACCAAAACCTACAAAATCCCCGAAGGCAAAATAGGCCGGGTTTTCACCACCACCATGGGCGCTTCCCAAGATCTTGAAAACGAAGGCGTTCGCAGATTGTTGGTAAACGCAACCTTCTGGTGCCTAGATATGGAAAGCAAAATTCCAGAAAAAGCCAAGGTCGATATCGTAGGCAAGTTCGAACCCACGAAGTTCAGCTTCAATGGCCATAAAAAAGGGCTTAAACCCAAAGATTATGCAGGCTTGGATAATTAACCCGCCCTAAGCCCACCCACTTTGCCTTCAAGCCCACCCACTGTGCTGGGTGGGTCTTTTTACTTACCACTCATCATTCAAAAATAAGAGACCCATGGAACGCAGTCCATGGGCTTTTTTTCCCCCAACTCCCAACCCTCTTATTTATTGCCCTCAAGCCCACCTTTTTTATTGAGCGGCGGATGTTAATCCGCTGGTGCTCGCCACTCGCCTTTTTCTTTCTCTTTCTCCTTTTCCCCCTACTCCCAACCCTCTTCCCTCCGGGAAAAGGGCCCTTCGCTTCGCTAGCCCGGGTTC
>CAJCCR010000020.1 GCA_903960945.1 uncultured Planctomycetaceae bacterium | reverse complement strand
ATCCCGGCATTACCATGCATATCCCAAGTTTCTAGGCTGACAAATTTTTCTTTGGGTGCAAGTCCAGTCCATGCGACAACGCCAACAGTTCGAACCCCTGACTCAATTAATCTTCTTGCAAGGAGAAGATTTTGGCCCATGGGATGCATGCCATATTGTTCACGGGTTTTAAGGTTTTCTTGTTCGATATCAAAAGCTTTTTTTGCTTTGGTTCCCGTAAGGATATTGAAAGCTTTGTTCCGAAATTCGTTGATTGATTGGTGTGATTTATTTTTGTTTGCAGAAACTTCCATTTGGGAAAGCAGTTTGATTCGATTAGCTAGTTGCTCGGTAGAGAGCCCTGCGGATTCAAATGCATTGATTTTGAATCCCGGTATCGATGGGTTTTCGAGGTGAGTGTTGCCAATTAATAAAGGGCTATTCCCCATGCCGAGGTATCCACCAGTAAGGTAGGTGTTATCAGGGGGGGCAGCACCTCCGCCGAATTTTTGCAACCAAACATAAGAAGGGATATCGCCTGGGCTAGGTTTTAATTTTGTAACAATCGAACCAAAAGCTGGGGCATTTAAAGGCGGGTTTGATTGCCCTGCAAGCAGCATTCGGTTAGCAATATCATGCACCGGGATGGTATGACTCATAGAACGGATGACGGTATATTTGTCAGCTTTCGACGCAAGCTTAGGCATTAGTTCGCCTATTCTAAAGCCCGGCAACTTGGTTGCAATTGGTTTGTAGGGCCCTCGAATACCTTCAGGGGAATCGGGCTTTGGATCCCAGGAATCGAGTTGGCTCAATCCCCCATATTGGTAAATGAAAATACAAGATTTAGCTTTGACGGGCTTTGTGTTTTGATCTGCACGAAGAATGTTTGGTAGGCTAACTCCCAGAGCAGAGAGCGCTCCGATTTCTAGCAGGTTTCTTCTGCTTATTTTTTTATCTGGTGATGAATTAAGATTGAACATGAAAATAAGACCATGCAAAGGTCTTCCTACCTACTGGTGTGGCTGTTGATATCCTACGCGGATAACCAAATAGCTAATTTATTATGAAGGCAAATGAAAGATTTTGCAATCATTCTGATGGATAAAGCTTGGAATTTTAATCAACTGGGTGAAGGCTTATAGCAATTAATTGGCCCTAGCCGCAGCTTTAGGTTCAACAACTTCATTGACATAATAGAAATCGATGTAACCGATCATCATTTCTTCCCAAGTTTGTTCGCCCCACATAACGGGTTTCCACGGAGCAGGATTCGCAGGATTCAACTTTGAATTGTCGAAGTGGGCAATACATTTGATTTTGCTTCCCTTGGGAACTTTCAGGGGTTCTTTAAGCCGATAAGTGTTTTGCCAGTTAAAGTCATATTGGGGAACAGAAAGTATGGTTTCCACTTTGCCATCAAGGTGGTGAAGTTGGTATTCGAAATCCTTACCTCGAAGATGCATATGCGGAAAGAATGAAAGAATTACCGCATCATTTTTTGCAGTGATGGAAGATTCGACCTCGTGATTGAAGGCGAATGGCGGAATAAGGAACATGGAGTTTGCTATGCCATGGGTTTCAATATTTTGCTTTGGTTTTTCTTTGCAGAAAACAAAAGCAACCTCCGAACGTTGAGAAGGCTGAACGTGTTAAAAGTTCCGCGGGTGCTGGGGACGCTGAGGCCACTTGCTGATGATGCTGATGTTGCTGCTGAGGATGCGGATGATGATGCCGATGATGTTGATGTTGATGCTGAGGATGAGGCTGCTGATGTAGACAATGCCAAAACGGAAGAAGAAGCGACGATTGCTGCTGAGGAAAAAGTAGAGGGAAGCGAGAAAGGAATTTGGTCAGGT
>CAJCCR010000019.1 GCA_903960945.1 uncultured Planctomycetaceae bacterium | reverse complement strand
TTGAGTCCATGGTTCGGAAAATTGGTTTAAAACCGTTGAAAACGAAGTTATGCAAAATTTTATCTTAGAATGTTGAAATTTACGGGTCAAAAGTCATGTGATTCAAACAATAATGAAATCATTAGGAAAACCTAAAAGCAAAAATTGGAAAAAATTTTTAATTTATATATTTCAATAAATATCATTCGGGCAATTTGAAATATATAACTCAACGGACTTTGATTTTGAAATTTATTTAAAAGTAAAGTTTATAGGTGATAGTTGAGAACATGAAAAGCTCATTTCTTACTGTCTTCAAAAAGATGCTTTCCAACTTTTTTGATCAGACCAAAAAGGAGCTATATAAGTTTGCAGAAAATATCTGTCATGGGTATTCGTAACTAGTTTGTTAATGAATAAAAGATTCTTTTGAATCCTATACAAATTGACGGCACATAAAATTCAGATCAGTTAGGCTAGAAGATGCTGCAATAAATTTCTCAAAATAGTTTGCCATTGTAATATAGGTTTATTTTAAGATTCATATAAGGCAGTCATATAAGGCAGTCATATAAGGCAGTCATATAAGGCAGTCATATAAGGCAGTCATATAAGGAAGCTATATTTTTATTATGATTTATTACTTGTTTTATAGCTTGAGTAAAAGCTAAGGCGATCTTATATGTGACAAAGTTTTATAGGTAAATTGCTGTTCATCTATAGGGTTTTACATAATTAAAATTTGAAAATAAAAAACAAATTCTTGTTTTGTTTGTAATTATAAAAATCAAAATTGAGAATTTTTGTAATATTAAAAATTCAAATATTATTTTGCATTTGCATTATCTCCCAAAATCTTAAATTTTTGTTTCGATGCCTAGACTTATTATCTTGGCAGGATGTTCATGAAAAAAGGTAGCAAATTAGCTCCTTTATTACGGATGAAAAAATTTGAGTCAATGATTCTGATAATTTTTCAAATCGGTATTGCGGAAAGTAAAATTCCATGATTAGATTTGAATAACGATTACAAAACCTGCAATCACATCTTTACCAACTTAATCAACAAAAAAAACAACAACACTTACTACATAAAAAAGACCACCTCAATTTGGTTTTGAAGCGGTCTTTAAACAAAAACATTTTTCCATGGAGAGCTGCTATGAATATATATGATTCTAAAGAGTTAATTTTTCAAAATAATCCAGTAATTGAAGAAAACTTTAGTTGTAAAAATAAAAAACAAACAACTACTGTAAATGATAATTTCCAAAAAACTAATAAAGCCTATGAACTTTTCCTCCATCATTCTGATCCATATGTTTCATTAACGATCGATGATATTTTGGAAAGCGAATATCATTCAGTTTCTTTATTTAAACCAACTGAAGATACCCCCTTCTCAAACGAAATTGAAAAATTTATTTCAATAATTTTTGATCCTAATGATGTTATAGAAATAAGATTGATTCCTTCAAAAAATTCAAAATCAAAAAAAAGATATAATTATTTTGGTTTAGCAAAAGATCTTTCTAGTTTCGCAAACACTTTGAAATCTTTTAATGCAGAGGACATCGGATTAAATGTTTATGTATCAATCAATCCAAAAATTTCAATTTATGGAGGTGGTACAGCAGAAAATGTTCTATTTGCTCGTTGCATCTTTGTTGATTTTGACAAATTGACAATTGATGAAGCACATAAAAGGTTAATGGAAGCTAAATTACCTCACCCAACCTTAATTGTGTCTTCTGGAAAAGGCTTCCATTTTTATTGGCGGTTGTTGGAACCAGTTACTGATCTTGAACTCTGGTGTAAAATTCAAAAGCAATTTATTGTTGCCCTCAATTCTGACGCTTGCATTCATGACACTCCTAGGCTTATGCGTTTGCCGGGTTATCTAAACATGAAGTATCAAGATGCCCCCCCTTGCTATATTTATGAAGATAACCCTAATTTGCTTTATAACCTGCAGGACTTGATTGATTGCCTTCCCGTAATCAATGAACCGCTTGTATTGAATATAAACAAACATAAAGCCCCCTCCTGTGAAAACAAAAACACTTTAATACCTATTACGGGCGAGAATTATAAACGAGCCAAAGCATATTCAGACCAATTCTCACCAGTTGATAAAAATAGAAATGTCGCTTACTTCAAAAGATCCTGTGATCTTTTTGAAAAGTTCGATATTTCTGAAGAGCAAAACTTCATCCTTCTATCTCAAGTTAATGAAAAACAAAATGATCCTCTTGATGCTAAAGAGTTAGAAAGTATCGTTAAAAACGCTAATAAGTTGTTGAATAAAAAAGGTATCGATCGTGGTTTGGATATAGTTGAAATTCAACAAGAATATATTGAAAAATCGAATATAGAAATAACTTTGTCAGAAGCTAGAAGCCAAATGGTTGATTGTCGAATTAAAAGTCTTTCTGAGAAAGGCGTATTTTTTGATGGATCTGTTCCCGGTACTGGAAAATCTACTGCCGATATTCAAGCTATAAAAAAATCTAGAACCAGTCTTACCGTTTTGCCAACACACGATGCTTGCAAGGAATTAGGTGATCGTTTTTCAAAGGAGGGAATTGCAGCGACTGCATATCCCAAATTAAGTGAAGTTACATGCAAGAAGTATGGAACTATTGACCAGCCGGGATTGGCACAGAAAATACAGGCTTCAGGTTTAAATGTTGCGACCAGCCTTTGTGTAAAATGTGAATTCTATAGCGATTGTATCTATCAAAAAGATCGGCAAAGAGCTAAAGATTCTAACCACACCATTGCTACTCATGCGAGAACTGAAGCAACAGATTTCAGTCTATTCAAGGACAAAGAAATTGTTTTTGTGCATGAAAACCCATTGAGCCTTCTTCGACCTTGTGTTGAAGTAGAAAACATAAAACATTTTGAAGA
>CAJCCR010000018.1 GCA_903960945.1 uncultured Planctomycetaceae bacterium | reverse complement strand
TTCAAGGCCGCTGATAATAAGTAAAGCAACAGGCGTGCCAATAACTATTATTATTTCAAAGCAAGTTGAAAAGCCTGTAATACAAGGCCTTTTGATCAATGGAATGTTTTTTGTAGAATCATCGACATTCAAGAATTATGGTAGTTTCTACAATTGCTGAACTTTTGTTTGGTAAAAATTTCAATCATCGAGCAGGGATTACAAAACACATGAGCACCTCCCCTTCCCAACTTCGCCATTTACTCTCAAAACCCGGAATCATCCGTAGTTTAGGTGCCCACGATGTTTTCACTGCTCTTCTTGTTCAGCAAGCCGGCCTTGAAACCGTTTTCCTTGGTGGCTTTGGTACCTCTGCAAGCTTACTTGGCCTTCCAGATGTTGGCTTAATTACACTCACCGAAATGGCAGATGCTGTACGACGCATGGCTTCTAGGCTTCACATACCCGTGGTTGCGGATGGGGATACCGGGCATGGCGATATTCATAATGTTCAGCGCACTGTTCGCGAGTTTGAAAATGCAGGCGCTGCTGGCATTCTTCTTGAAGATCAGGCAAACCCCAAAAGGTGCGGCCATTTTTCCGGTAAGCAAATAGTTTCTACAAAAGAATGGCTTGATCGCCTAAAAGCAGGGCTCGACGCCAGAAAAAATCCTGATTTCATCATCATCGCACGAACAGATTCCAGGGCTATCGAAGGGGTTCATGCTGCAATCGATCGTGCCAATCAGGCCAAAGATCTGGGAGTCGATGTATGCTTTGTTGAAGCCCCACAATCAATCGAAGAACTCCAACTTATAGCCAATGAAGTCAAACTTCCCCTATTAGCCAACATGCTAACAGGCGGAGTTACCCCCATTCTCTCTGCCAATGAACTTGAAGCCATAGGCTACAAAATTGTTGTCTGCCCAATTGAAAGCCTTATGGTTACCGCTGCAGCCATGAAGCAATTACTTAAGGTTTACATGGAACATGGCAGAGTTGACCGACCAGATGCAGGTGCCATGTTTAACTTTACAGAACTTAAAGAAACTCTGGGGCTAGAATCTATCTCCGCATTGAAACAGCGCATTGACAGCAAATAACGGTGGGCTGCTTATTCAATAATCAAAACTCTCAAATCCATCACATTGGTTCCGGTTGGGCCGGGTTGAAAAAGTGATCCAGCGGTTTTGAAATAATGATAAGCATCATGGCGGGCAAGAAAATCGGAAGCGTTCATTGTTCCAGACTGCTTTAGCGTGGCGGAATCTGCAAATGCCCCTGCGGCATCTGTAGGGCCATCTTCGCCATCGGTCCCCGCTGCAAGAAAAGTGATTCTCTCCAAATTATGATCTTTAAGCGCACAAAGGAAAGCGAGCGCCATCTCTTGGTTTCTGCCACCTTTACCGGGGTTTTGACCTAAATTTACCGTTGTCTCGCCACCCGACAAAATACATACAGGGGGCTGGCAGGGCTGATCATACTTAAGAATAGATCGGGCGATCGATGCGTGAATCGATGCCAACCCAGCGGTATCGCCCTCCATACAAGACCCGAGATTAATTACCTGATACCCAAGCTGCCTGGCTTGGTTGGCAGCAGCATCGAGTGCCAGTGCATTATTCCCGAGAATTTTATTACGAATACTTGCAGGCAAATCTTTGGGAGTATCTGAAATCTTCCCTGCTATCCCCGATTGCAAATGCTGAAGAATGGAGGCAGGAGTTCTATCTAATAGAAGATGTTTTTCCAAAATGCTAAAAGCATCTTTAAAAGTCGTGGGGTCATTTACTGTGGGGCCAGAAGCTATTACATCGAGCTTATCTTCAATAACATCGGACAAAATCAAAGTAACAATTTTTCCTTTTCCTTGAGTAGCTTCAAGGAATGCCTGAGCAAGTCTGCCACCTTTAATTTGAGAAAGGTGCTTACGAACGCAGTTTAATTCATTGATAGAAGCTGAAGTTCCGGAAAGAAGCGAGGTAACTTTTTGTTTATCTTCAAGAGAAACCCCAGAACTAGGCAAGGGCATCAACGCGGAGCCCCCTCCAGAAATCAAAGCTAGGAGCAAATCGCCTTCTTTTGCCTCTTGGGCAAGCTGGATCATCGCTTTCGAACCTTCAACTGCTTGAACGGTAGGCTGATTCATTCCCGCTGGCCTAGCTAAATTAAGCTTAATTTTTTCTAGTTTTGGGTAATTTGCTTCTGGAACATTCAAAATCCCAACGGTTTTAGATAAAAATGACTTTATTTCTTGTTCAAGGCCAAGAGCCATGGCTGCAGTGGCTTTACCCCCGCCCACGACCAAAATACTTGCAGCCTCGCTCAAAACCGACTGAAATGAAGCATCGGACTGAACAAATTTTGCCACCAAATCCCGAGGATCAACAGCCTTAACCCCTTTACTCCAAATGACTTCCAGCTTTTTTCTCGACTGAGTTGATGGTTTCATTATAACTCCAATATCCTAATTAACTGAAGAGGCCCATTTTATCACTGATCTGTAATTATTTATCGAATATTCAAAGCAAACTTAAAAAGAATGAAATATTCACAATTAATTTGGAACCTTATCACGAATAAGCCGACTAACTTAATGTGATAGATTAATTTCCCGAATAATTGTAAAAGATTCTGATTATTTATTGACAATGCCTCAATAAGATCAGAAACTTAGGATAGCTAAAGGCTTAGAGTTTAAAACTCGTATTTTAGGAGATAACTATGGATCGTCGTCATTTTATGCAACACGTTGCAGGTGCATCAGCAGTGATGCTTCCAAGCACCGGTTTTATGCAAAATCTGCGTGCAGCAGAAACCAATCTTAAGAAAGCTAATAAAAGCTTAATCATATTCTGGATGGGCGGCGGCCCTAGCCATATGGATCTTTGGGACCTGAAGCCAGGCGCTCAAACCGGTGGCGAATTCAAAACTATTAAAACCTCTGCTCCAGGCGTGGAAATCAGCGAAGTACTTCCTACTATCGCTTCCCAGTTCAAACACCTTGTTGCTGTTCGCTCGCTTGTTACCAACGAAGGTAGCCACGAACGAGGCACCGTGTTGATGAACACTGGCCGTATGCCCAGCCCTGTAGTTCAGTACCCAGCATTGGGTGCACAGGCATCCTCGCTTCTGACTCCTAAAGATCTTCCTTTGCCTGGATTCATCGGCGTAGGCGGAACAGCTCAGCGAATTGGACCCGGTTTCTTGGGCATGATGAATGCTCCTTTCACCGTCCAGAATGCTGGTCAGCCTCCTGAAAATATCAAGGCTCCTGCTTCCCTTGGCAGTGAAACCGAAACCATGGAAAGGCTTCGCAGACGCCAACGCTTGTTCTATTCGGTTGAAGATACTTTTGCAGAAAACAGCTTCCCACACATGAGGAAGCCTGAAGATCGTGAAGCTGCAGGCAGTGCTGCTCAAGCTCACACTTCAATCTACAAAAAGGCTTTCGACCTTACGGTTTCTCCTTTGCGAACCGTGTTCGAAGTTTCAACCGAACCCGCAAGCGTAATCGAAGCATACGGCGGTCGTACCAACAACTTCGGTATGGGTTGCCTTCTTGCCAGGAAATTGGTCGAGAAGAACGTAACCTGCGTCGAAATCGATTTGGGCGGCTGGGATAACCACGCTAACATCTTCAACACCATCCGAACCGGAAACGGCCCCCGCCTTGATAAAGGCATGGGCAACTTGGTCAAGGAACTTGTTGAAAGAGATAAGTGGAAAGACACCGTTGTTATGTGGATGGGCGACTTTGGTCGTACCCCCAAGATTAACCAAAATGGTGGTCGTGATCACTGGGCACGATGCTGGTCCGTTGTTATCGGTGGTGGCGCCATCAAGGGTGGCCAAGCTTATGGCTCAACCAGCTCCGATGGTATGGATATCAAAGACAAGCCTTGCACGATTGGCGATCTCTTCGCAACCGTTTACAAGGGCCTTGGACTTGATCCAACTTCCCAAGTTCGCGATAACCTTGGCCGACCTATGGCCATTGCTGATGGCAAGCCTCTCGAAGGCGTTGTTTAATCGCAAACCTTTTAATATCAAAAAGAAGAGTCCAGTTTTACTGGGCTCTTCTTTTATTTGATACACACAATTATTCTCTTCTATTTGCCATGCCTTTGTGTAAAATGTTTCAAGTCTGATAGATTTCAGAATGTAAACGACTATGGCCAAGGATTGCTATCACAATGTCGTCAATAAAGAACAAACTCATCCAGAGTATTGCTAGCTTATTCTTCAAGCTTAAAGGCATCTACCAATTAGATCATGAAAAAGCCCGATGCTTTTGGAAGTCGGAATTCCAAGGCTCGCTTTTAAAACTGATAAAAAACAACAAATCAAAACCCTTCGGAAAACTCAACGACTTCAGCAGGCTTAAAAACCCAACTGATTTCCAAAGGCTTGTCCCGATGGACAACCAATCGCTTTCTGAACCTACGAGCAATAAACAAGGAATTGAAAACAGCCCTGCCCGAACCCGGGGTATCACACGCGTATTTGAATTGATCGCTGGTTGGCACCCTTGGCCCATCTTTAACTCTGATTGGTTAATCGCTTCAAATCTTTACAACCATTCAATCTCTTGGGCACATTTGCCTTCTTGGCTGAAACGTTTATCTGCATCGCCTTCCGAATATTTCACCCCGAATTGGAGTGGTATTTTTGCGTCCGCAGATTGTCTTGTTACTGGTTCGCTGGATTCTTTATTAAAACAGAGGGTAGAATCATTCCCTAAAAAGCCTGCCATTGTTCTTGGGGAATTTACAGGCACCGAAATATCATCCATCAAAATCGTAAGTTCAAAAATACCCAACCATTTTACTTTTCTACCCATTTGGCGCGAAGCTATCGGGCTCATTGCAATTCATGACCCCAAAAACAACCACATGCGATTTCTAGCAAATGGCGATTTCTACCCCGAACTATTAATACTCGAAAAGAACAAGAATCTAAAACGAGTATCCCTTGCAGAAGTTGAAAAAGGCATGAAGGGAGAAATAATTTTAAGCGCATCTGGCCAAGTCTGGGCAAAACCTACAGGGGTTTTTGTAAAAATTGAAAATGCGAATACACTTCACTTTAGCTTTCAAGAATGGCAAGGAAAAGTGCCCAAGCTATTCTCTGAGACCACAAACACCGAAACTAACCAACCCCCGAAGAAGGTTGCTCAACCTCATCTACAAAAAGCCGGGATTTCGGCAGCGCTTGCAAGAACCGCTTCCCGTACCCCTTGGTAAGAATCCTAGGATCAAGGATAACGATGATGCCCTTATCCGTAGAAGAACGAATCAGCCTGCCAACGCCTTGCTTTAACTTAAGAACCGCTTGCGGAATATGTAGGTCGTAAAAGCCATTACCGCCCTTTTGTTGAACAGCTTCGTGCCGTGCCTGGGCTAAAGGCAAATCTGGGACAATAAAAGGCAAACGGGTGATAATAACATTGGAGAGGGCCTCGCCCTGCACATCAACGCCCTGCCAAAAACTATCCACGCCAAGAAGAACCCCATTTTTCGAAGCCCTGAACTCATCCAACATGCGATTTCTAGTCATGCCCTGCCCTTGAGCAAACAACGGGAAGCCGCGCTGCCTGCACCAAGATTCAAGCACCTTCCCCGTGCGCTGCAGGAATTGATAACTGGTAAAAAGTACAAATGCACTGCCTTGTGATTTTTCAAGAAACTTGCAAATCATACCCAGGGATGCTTCTTCAAACTCTCGCGGTTGAGAAGCAGGATCGGGCATATTCTTAAACAGATATAACTCTGATTGATTGTAATAATCAAATGGGCTTTCTAGAGCAAGAACCTCAGCTTTATCAATCCCAAGCCTATCTTTAGCCGCCTTGAATCCTTCTTTACCACCGGTTGAGAGTGTTGCACTTGTGAGGATAATTGGAATATCTTTTGAAAAAAGCTGTTCTTTAAGAATTGGGGCGACATCAACAGGAGCCCTGCACAGATTCAACCTAAGTGCGCGCTTACCTGCTAATTCAAGCCAGAACACATTCCCTTTATGTTGCTGCTCGAGCCATTCTCGAACTCTAACCCCGAGATCGACAGCTTTATCTGCCATCGATTGAAATTCGATTTTTTCTTCATCGGGCAAATCAGCAGATTCATCTTCGAGCTTCTTGGAAAGGTCGGTAAGAGTATCCGTGATATTATTTTCGACAATGTTTTTTTCGAGAACCCTGAAATGCCCTGCGTCGCGTACCGCTCCTGAACTGCGATCAGAGCCAGCACCGGAGTGCGAATTCATCCAGTTTTGAATATTTAAGAAAAACAAATCAACCTCTGCCCGTGCAGAATGCAGTTGTTGTTTAGCTTCAGTAAAACCATCGCCAGCGAGTAAGCCTCGTTCTTTTTTGCCGGAACTTGCCAGCCTTTCGAAAAGATAATGAAAAGCACCCTGGCTAAGACGGTCGCCCAATTGATCAATTGCGACATCTTCTACCATGTGGCCTTCGTCAAAAACAACTGCACGATAATCAGGCAGCAAGCTGGAACCTTTACCCCGTACAGAAAGGTCTGCAAAGAAAAGGGCATGATTCACCACGAGAATATCTGCGTTGGCGATGGTTCGCCTTGCCTGATAGTAATAGCAGCGCTGGTAATCCTTGCAACTTCTGCCCATGCAGTTGCTACTATCACTTTGCACAAGATCCCAAACCATACCGTCTGGTTCAAACTCCATATCAGATCTGCTGCCATCTTTGGTATCAAGCGACCACCGGCTGACATTATAAAGTTGATCGTGAAATTCATCAGATTGAATGAGTGTGGGTGCTTTTATTTGGGCGACCCTTAATCTACGCAGGCTGATGTAATTGCCCCGCCCCTTGACCAGCACCACTTTTAATGGGTACGGGATTATTTTTTGAAGCGCAGGGATATCTTTTAAAAGCAATTGTTCTTGCAGGCTGATCGTATGGGTTGAAATAACAATGGGGGTTCGTTTTTTATTAAGAGCGGAAAGAAAAACAGGGACTAGATACCCAAAACTTTTACCCACCCCGGTTCCAGCTTCTGCGAGTAAAGTCGCACCACTAGCCAAGGCATTATCAACAGCTTTCGCCATTTGTGACTGCTGGGCGCGCGGTTCAAACCCAGAAAAGTTTTGAGCAAGAACCCCATCTTTAGAAAAGTAATTGCCCAAAGATGCATAATCAGAGTCAGCAAAAAGTTCAGTTTTTAGAAAAATATCAGACCCCGGGAATGTTCAAGTTTGAGGATAATCGAAAATAGCAATGCCCGAATCTGCGAGCTTCTTTAATTTAAGCCACGCAGCGGTAACTCTGGTTTCTTCCTCTGCGACATAACCAACATCTAAAAAACTCTTAGCGAAAGGGCCAAGAGTATTTACATCATTCAAAGGTTCAAAACCTGAATCCACAATGTACTGAGCCCGCTCAGGGTTACATCGGATATGGCAGTCGGGCTCAAGATGCAAAACTTCTGCTTTAATCTCATGAAGAAGATAGCGTAGGTAAAGATCAGATTCAGTTATTTCATCGACTGCCTTACCACACACTTTACAAAGGTAACCTTTATCACATTTCGCCATCGATTACTTCACTTTTAAGTTGTAAGGAAGCATAAGCCATAAGGGTTCATTGCGCATACGCAAAAAAGTATCAAGCCCTTTCACTTCGCTAAAAAGGGAAGAAATCCCGGAGATATCCAAACCCGACTTCAGGGATAATTGAGTTTTAGGTTCTAATAAAGAATCCAAAAAGCTTTTACCCTTAGGAAGAAGGAGAAGTTCCGGATCAGTATCCACAGTAAGTCCGCCAAGCTTTGCGGCCATCTTGATGGCATCTTGCATGGTACCTAATTCATCGATTAAACCATTTTCCTTTGCTTGCCTGCCGGTCCAAACACGACCACCAGCAAGCCCTTCCAAAGTTTTTCGATCAAGTTTACTGCCTGCTTTTTCACGCCCTATTAGAGCCTTGGTAAGAAATTGATCATAACAATCATCAATTAGTTTAGTCATTGCTTCACGCTCTGATTTGGAAAAAGAATTGGTGGAAGAAAAAAGATTAGCATTCGCTCCACGGGTAATAACCTCGGATGTAATTCCAAGTTTCGCATAGGTGCCACCCATGTTGATCTTCCCACCAAACACACCGATAGAACCAGTGATGGTACCGGGCTCAGCATAAATCTTGGATGCCGCCATGCAAATGTAATAACCACCGCTGGCAGCAACATCAGACATCGAAGCAATAATAGGTTTTTTGCATCGCATTAATTCAGCCCAGATAAGATCACTTGCAAGGGCAGAACCACCAGGGCTATCCACCCTTAAAACAATAGCTTTAACACTTTTATCGTTTTCAGCCTGTTTAATCGCCTGAATCATGGAAGTAGAACCACAAGATTCAGATCCCAACAGGCTCTGTTCACTCTTTCCAGTATTAATGGTGCCAGAGGCATAGATGACAGCAATTTTAGGTTTAGAATTACTTGAAATCTTGGGAGCTGCAAAAAGTTTTAATAGTGCGAAGGGGTTGGAGAGATCAATGTCATCAATTTTGTCTTTGCCATAATTTTTAAGCAAAGTGATTTCATCGACTTTTAGTTCCTTTTTAAAAGCTTCGGTAACTGCAGGGAAATAGCCCACTAAATCAACAAGCCCTAATTCTTTAGCCTTTTTAGCAGTGTAAGGGCCATTATCAATAATCTTGCGGATATCCTCGGGGGCCCATTTTTTAGCCCCTCGTTCCATCTGAATTCTTGCCACGATAGATTTTTCATAAAAATCATCGAGCATCGATTCCATTTGCTTGCGGCTGCTTTCGCTCATTGTGGTGCGTGTGTAGGGTTCAATCGCAGATTTGAAATCCCCTACTTTTAAGAAGTCAGCCTGAGCGCCTATTTTCTCGAGCATTTCTTTATAAAAAGTAACTTCCGCCCGTAAACCAGTAAGCATCAACCAGCCAGATTCAGGCACCATTATTTGGTTGCTCGACAACGCAACAAGATAATCCTTCATCTCGCCTGATTCCAAATAAGTATAAATCTTCTTCCCAGACTTTTTGAAATTATTAAGTGCTTCCGTCAATTCATCAAGTTTCCCCCAGCCGACATCAATCCCATCGATTTCAAGAATCAAACCTTTGACATTAGCATCAGTGGAAGCTTTTTTTATCCGATCTAATTTGCTTTTAAGGGTTTCCTGTAAACTGGAAAACAAAGGCTCAGCAGGTGCAGCGCCTTCTTCCAAAGATCCGCTAATTCGAATATGGGCAATCGCAAGAGGCTTAGGCTTTTCCTCAGACTTTTTATCTTCAGCAAGAATAAAATTCTGCGAATTGAAAAAGCAAGCAACCGTAACAGAAAATATAATTAACAACTTCATAACTTCACTCCTGTATCACAACAATGTTCCATCATTGAATGCATCATAGATCAATTCTTAATTATTTCAAACTATTTACCCTTAAAGACAAACCCTTATATTACCAGCGGAGTTATTTTGTCTTTTGGCCCGACAAAACATCCAAGATTTATCTTAAAATGTTCGCATACTAGCTGTTTTTCAAGGATAATAAATTTTGACTTGGAAGATTTAACCGCTGGGCAATTGGATCATGAAGCAACCAAAACATTTAATGCAACTGTTTTCGTTTTCAGTTATTTGCTTGATTTGCTTGCATTACATTCTTGTCCCAACCAACAAAGGTTACGGAATACAAGACACAATTTCCCCGACAATATCGGCCCCCAACTCGGGGTCAGAACCCCCAATTGAAGGCCAATATCCAACAAAATCCATCCCTTCAAAAAGTTCAATGGGCACATTCTCACCTTCTGATCCGCCCGCACCTTTTGTAACTATTCGTGTACGAGTTTCCGCCCAAGCCAGCCCAAATGATGAATTAGAGTACCGTATCCTCGTCGAAAATCATTCTCCAGCTGAAGCACACCAAGTCCGTGTTAGAAACAATATCCCCACGAATGCTAAATTCCTCAGGGCCAATCCTCCACCCGATAGCCTCGAAGGAGAACTCATCTGGAAACTTGGTTCTCTCCCAGGCAATTCAAGCAAAGAAATAAAATTAGTTGTGACGGTAACAGGTACTGGCGAAGTTGATTGCATTTCTCGAGTCCAATACGAACATGGCCAAGCTGTTAAAACCCAACTGGCATCGCCCCTACTCATAAAAATGACAGGGCCCATTCAAGCCATGTTGTACGACACACTAAGTTACCAAATCGATATTTTCAACACCGGTAATTCAGAACTAACAGGGGTTCAACTTACCAACATTATTCCTGATGGACTTGAGTTCTTAACTAGCAAGCCTTCAACCTCGGGTGAAAACCCGTTAATTTGGAATATAGGCGCCATCCCAGGCGGACAATCCAAGCGGTTAGAATTCCAAGCTGCTGCCAAGAAAACAGGAGAATTCATAAACAAAGCAACCGTAACAACAACTTCCGGAATGAAAAAAGAAACCTCATCAAAAGTTGAAGTTGGGGAAGTTAAACTTGCATTAAATCTGGGTGGCCCCGATCGCCGTAACATCAATCGACCTACAAGCTATCAAATCACCATCACCAATTCAGGGAATCAATTGGTTCGAGGAATAAAAGTATCAAACAAATTAGATCCCTCGACGCAATTTCTTGCAGCGAGTGGCGGAGGTAGAAACGAAAACGGGGAAATCAAATGGCTGATTCCTCAACTTGCTCCCAAACAAAGGCAAACCGTGCAAATGGTAATCAAGCCTACCATTGCAGGTACTTTAAAAAATCGTACGGAAGTAACAGCAGATAAAATCCCAACAGGTTGGCAGGTAGAGAAGATCACCATTTTTGAAAACAACAATGGCTTGGCTGCTGAAATCGACAAAAGCATTGATCCGATGGAAATAGGCGAACAAACCGCACTCACCTTAAGACTAATTAATAACAGCCCAAACCCTATTAAAAATTTGATCTTAAGTGCAATGTCGCCTGATACTACAATTGTAACCGAGGGGCGTGGCCCAACAAACTTCAGCAGGCAACCAGATAAAGTGGGCTTCCTGCCTTTACCAATCTTAGAGCCAGGTAAAGAAGTAACTTACTCATTATTTTTACAGGCAAAAAAACCTGGAGATGGGACTTTTAGACTAGAATATTCAGCAGATGAAGGAATTTCGGGCAAGGCGGAAGAAACCATTTCGATTCTTCCCTCAAGCAAGGCACCCGCAAGCAACGAGCCACCTGCTCTACCTTAATTCTTATCGCATTGCTGAATAGCCAAAACCTTTAACCATGGCTGCACGCCAATGCTTGGGCTGAACTTTTCTATAGCGCTGGGCAGCTTCAGTATTTAACGAATCACTCATTACTACTCTAGAACCAACTTCGTCTGCCTTTGCTTTTTTGTTTGCACCTAGAAACATCAATCCACTCAGAACCAAAAAGCTGGCAACAATTCCGATTACCCATTTTCGCATTGCAACACTTCCTTGTGCATTCTTCCTTAAAAGCCAAGATTAAATCTTCAGCAACTTTTAAGTTAAGAACACTAATGCAATAACTATGCCTAAGACTTTATTTTTTGCATTCAGAAATGTCAAACTACTCGAAACCATTACAAAAAGCCTGATAAAATCTTTTCCAACACCTTTAGATAAAGATTACCCAAGCTTCAATCTTTGAAAATATTACCGATCGGTTTACCTCATGCGCTACCTAAGCTTGCACATATTTCAAAATGATTCTAACGGATCACTTTCCGACTCAGAAGCTATAACCTCCACTGCCGTAAATCGGGATTGAAGCTTAGTAGCCAACGCCTCAATACCAAATCGTTCTGATTTATAATGCCCCAGCAAAAGGATCGACTTGTGCTGATCTTTAGCACTTAACAAATCATGAAACCGTGCTTCCCCGGTAATAAAGCATTCCGCACCTTGCATGAAAGCCTGAGTCATCAGTGATGCCCCACTGCCACACACCACCGCAACCTTCGAAACTAATCGCTCCTCATTCCCTGCAAATGAAAGCCGCTTGATACCTAAAGCTTTCTCGAACTTCTCAGCAAGTTGTGCAATCGAAGTAGGCATCGTTAACAATCCAATTCTACCGGTGCCCGAACCTGTTGGCTTAGGTTTAAGCATAACAAGATCGAAAGCTGGCTCTTCATAAGGATGAGAATTTTTAAGCGCAGAAACAACTGCTTGGATTCGTGAAGCTGGGCAGATAACCTCAAAACGTTGTTCCAGAACTTTTTCCCGCTGCCCTTTTTTCCCTACCACCGGACTGGCTTGTTCATTGCCAAAAAAAGTGCCTGTCCCTTCTACAGTAAAACTGCATTCCTTGTAATTACCAATAACCCCTGCGCCTGCTTCAAACAAAGCCTCACTTACTTTTTGAAGATTCTCCCCAGGCACAAAGGTAACCAATTTTACTTCTTCCTTACTTTGCGACGAAATGATCGGGCCAAGATTTTTCGCACCAATCAACTCCAATAAAGATTCATTGATGCCACCTTGCGCATCATCCCATCGGGTATGCAGCGAATAAACCCCTATTCCTTTCGTTGCAAGTTTCCAAAGAATCGAACCTTCCGAACTACTCGTATTCATGTTTTTAATTGGTTTAAAAGGCAACGGGTGGTGCGTGACAACCATCTGAACTTTTTGGTTGATGGCTTCATCAGCAACTTCTTTGGTAAGAGTCAGGCAAACCAAAACTTTACTGATATCAGAAGAAAAATCTCCCATTAAAAGGCCGGTATTATCCCAATCCGCAGCAAGGGAATGCGGTGCAATTTGATCAAACCAAGATACCAGCTCTGAAACTTTTGTCATGAAATCTGTACCCCTCTACATTCCAGAAACTTGTAAAAGATAAGCAATCAGGTTTGCCATATCTTCTAGCTTTACCTGCATATCCAAACCTTCAGGCATAAGCGATTTGGCAGTCGCCTGAATCGATTCAATTTGATTTCTCAGGATGGTATCCTCGGCATTCTCACCGCGTTTAAGATTCACAGAAGTCCCAGACTCCGATGCCAGCAAACCACTAAATATTCGCCCCTGCTTTGTTTCGATAGTGTAATTGACATATCGGGGATCAACTTCCCTGCTAGGGTCAAGAATCGCAATTAGCAGGTATTCCGAATTTTTACCACGAATGGCAGCAAGAAGATCTGGTCCAACCTGATAGCCCATGTCATCAAATTTGTGGCAAGTCGCACAGTTTTTCCTGAATATTTCTTTTCCCTTTAAGTGGTCACCCTTCATTTCCAAAACCTTGGCATACGAATCCACCACCTGTTTACGATTAGTTGAAGTGGTTTTTGCAAGTATCGCAATCACTTTTTGTTGAAGAGAAACTTGGTTTAATTTTTTAAGCTGATCTATTCTGGAAGCCTCAAGATGCGATGGCTGGATGATCCCTTTTTCCATCCCATCAATAATAGCTTCAATGCGATCTTTTCTAGAAAAAAGAGTTTCCACAGCTTCACGCCTTAACGATGGACTAAAAGAAGGCCATGCATCAAGAATGATCTTGCTAACTTCTGCTTTTTTAAACGCAGACAACACCTGAAGAGTAGCGGTTTGAATTGCGGGTGGCGTTTGCGCCTGAAGTAATACAGGTGCAAGTTGCGAAATAACAGAAAATGGCCCCATTGCCAGCAATCGCAATGCAGACAACCTGCTTGTAATCGGGGCGTTGGAAAGGCGAGCGGTATTTGCTGCATTAACAAACAATGGCATCAAACTATCGAGAGCCTTTTTCAATTGATCATCCGGTTTTTCCCAGAGATCTTCAGCAGAATTCCCGATTGCAACCTGACTTTGGGCAATGCCTTCAAGAATAGCTGCGCGTAAAGTAGGTTTAAAGTTTGGCCTTTGCACCAGCATCAACAATTTTGCCATCTCGGCATTTTCTAACCGGGTTGAAGATACTGCAGAAAGCCGCGAAAGAAACGCCTCTCGACCCGTGTTACCTCCAGCACCAATTGATTCATCCTCAAGAAGTTCCAAAAGAAGTTTACCACCAACTTGAGCAGATGAGCTAAGAATAGCGGTTTGCATCCAACGATCTTCCCCATCACTTTTCACGAGCTTAAGCAAAGTATCTTTACATTTATCAGGGCCGACATTACCCATTGCAAATGCAACTTGACAGCGCACTCGCGCATCTTGATCCCCACCAAGATTTGAAACTAATTTTAACACCGTATCCGATTGATTAATGAATTTATTTGAAAGCCTGACTGCATGTAACCTGACACCAGGCGATGAATCTTCAAGCGCATGAACCACCTGCTTTTCTTGCAGCAACTTTAAACCATCAAGGGTACAAAGGGCATGCATTCTGGCTTGTGGCGATAGACTTTTCCGAGCAAGATTGATGAGCAAATCCTCGGCACCAACTTGATTACGTTCGACAAGTAACTTCTGAGCCATCATTCGTCTGGTTTGATTTCCTGACTCTAACTCTGCAACCAATCCGATAAAGTTTGAAGCCTCTGGAAAAGGTTGTGGTTTCTTCATCCCATCTGGAATGATTCTCCAAATACGCCCTTTCCCCTGAGTTTTTAAGGGTAAAACAGCTTTCATATCCTCGGGAAGTGACAAAGGCGTTTCTATTACTTCGCGATAAAAATCAAGCACCAATATCGAACCATCCAAACAAAGATTCAAATGCACAGGCCTGAACCAGTTATCCGTTGAAGCAAGAAATTCTTTTTCAGGATCGCCCCGCTTAGCGATAAAGGTTAATCCTTTAGGTTCTAAAACATCACGCATGATTACATTATTCGCAGGTTCGCAAATTATGATGCTATCCCGATAAGGCGCCTGTACTGAATCAGAATCTAGCAAAAGCGGACTGCAAGATGATGTAGAATATCCCCCCGGAACCAATTCCGTTGCTGGCAACTTTTTGGCAAGTTCGCTAGATTTTCTTCTGCTCGTGCGTTCCACCCGCCACGCTTCAAACGGACTAATCCGAAATACCTGGCAAGCTGCACCATGTTCTGCAATATCCAAAGCCATGCTTCCCACAGCCAGATAAGGGTTTCTTCGAATCTGATCATCAGGCAAAACCATGTGCCTTAAATGTTGACTATTGGTGGAAGAAAAAAGAGCCCCGAATGAATCCATGGTCAAACCATATTGCCCGCCACCGGTAACGGGATCAAGGCTATCAGGAATATCAGGCCTGAAACGAATCCCCCTGCCCCGCAATTCAACCGGAACCATCTTGGGGTTTTCCTTACTAGTAATAGTTCCACCATTACCTCCTGCTACGGCATGAATTTGATTGTCGAGGCCCCACCTAAAACTGTTCAACATTTGTTGAATATTGGAAGTGTGAAAACCAGTGAAAAGAACTTTGGAAGTATCCGCTTTACCATCGTTGTTAGTATCCTCTAGATAAATAAGGTCTGGCGCATTTGCAACAATAAGTCCTTTTTTCCAAGGGAATAAGCCTATAGGAAAGCGTAAACCTTCTGCGAAAATAGTGCTGGTTTCGTAAAACCCATCTTTGTCTTTATCTTCCAATAACTTAATTCGCCCGGAAGAAATATCCCCCGTGCCAACGCCCCCATTTGGATAGCCAATCATTTCCGTGACAAACAACCTGCCTTGTTCATCCTCTGCAAGCGCAACGGGGTCAATAATAGTTGGTTCTGAAGCTGCGAGTTCGATTTTAAAGCCGGATGCAAGCTTAAAGGTTTTCTTTTCTTCGGCAGGTGTCAGGGCGCCCGGATTACTTAAATCCAGTGGCTTAGCATTCTGGCCCATCAAACCTATGGCCCCAAATATAAGCGTCCCAAACGATAAAATAACTGGAGTTAATTTCATGATTGCACCTGTTTCCAGTAGACTGCTTTAATCAAGTGTATCCAAAAGGTTCTTAATCATGGCAGGATTCAATTTACCTCTCAAAGGCGATAATGCAACCTTAATATTAATAGGGGCAAGCGTTCGCGCTTTGGCATTTTCGTGCATAAGAGCGGGTTATCAGCCATGGTGCATCGATCTTTACGCAGATGAAGACCTCGCAAAAAACGCCCCCACCACCCTTATTACAAAATCGTTTCCCAATGAAATCTCGGACTTGATCCAAACTGCCCCGGTTGCACCCATACTTTATACAGGTGGTCTAGAGAACCATTCCCTACTCTTACATTCAATCTCTGCCGAACGCACTGTTCTAGGCATTACTGGTAGCACCCTCACCAATCTCAGAAATACTCCTGGATTTTATAATCTGCTAAAGTCCAAGCAAATAAATACACCTGCTATTATTACCAGTACCAAAGATTTAAAAAATGAAACCTCATATCTTTGCAAACCTAAAAACCGTTCTGGAGGGCTTGGAATAAAGCCTTTTGATACAAGTAAACAAGCAATGATAGATGATGCTGATTTTTACTATCAAGAATTCATAAAAGGCGAAAGTCGTAGTGCCATCTTTTGCTTTAACGAATCAGGCTTTGAACTTTTAGGAACGACTATTCAATCTTCAGGCACACAATCTTTGCACGCAGATGATTTCTTATATTCGGGCAACATAGGACCAGTAAAACCTTGCAACTCCGAACTAACAGAACTTCAAACAATTGGCGAAATAATTTCCAGCAATTATCACCCCCTTGGCCTACTAGGGATGGACTACATTTTAAATGATTCAAAGGTCTACCCACTCGAGATAAATCCCCGCTATACAGCTTCCATGGAAGTATTGGAATTAGCCCTAGGGCAAAATTTTATAACTAAACACATGCAAGCTTTTGGTATCAAGCCTATTTATGAAAACCCTGCTCCCAGCGAAACAGCCGTTATTGGGAAAGCCATCTACTATGCTCCACATGATATTTTGATTCCAGAGGAAGCACCTTGGCTTTCAATCGAGGCAAATCCTTGGTTATTTTCACCTTTTTCAGATATTCCAAAAATCGGCTCTGCCATTCAAAAGGGCTCACCAGTTGTCACTATTTTTGCTAAAGCAGACTCTTTAACCGAAGTTAAAGCGCAATTGAAAACACGAACTTCTCAATTAGACTCACTATTCCATGTTGGCACTTTGCGAAACAACTTGGTTTAATTGTCTGATTAAAAGTATTTGTTTTGATCAACATAAAATCGAGGATCGCATGACAGTCAATTTAAATCTTAACGCTGGCGCCCTGCGCATTGTAAATCGTGCCCAAGCTAGAATAAACGAACTTGGTTTAGAAGTAAGCAAAACAGAGGCGAATGGAACTTTTCTCGATTTTGGCATAAAAGCAAAAGGTGGAATCCAAGCAGGGTTGGAACTAGCAAGGGCTTGCATGTCCGGCCTTGCTAAAATTTCGTTGGCCCCCAGCCATCTAGATTTATGGAAAGGGCCTGCCATCGCAGTTGCCACCGATCACCCCGTTCTTTCATGCCTGGCATCGCAATACGCGGGCTGGCAAATTGCTGTGGGAAAGTTTTTTGCAATGGGTTCAGGCCCCATGCGCGCCCACTATGGCAGCGAAGATTTATTCAACCATATTCCAGGCAGAGAAAAATCCCCCCATGTTGTTGGCATCCTCGAAACAAGCAAAGCGCCCGACTCTGCAGTCTTTGATTATTTATCTTCCAAGCTGGAATTGCCTCATGAAAAAATCACCCTTTTAGGTGCACCAACTGGCAGTATTGCAGGCTCTATCCAGATAGTTGCACGAAGTGTTGAAACAGCAATGCACAAACTTCATGAGTTAAAATTCCCTATAGATGCGATCAAACAAGGTGCAGGCTGGGCGCCCTTGTCGCCACCATCCCCGGATTTCACTGAAGCGATTGGCCGCACTAATGATGCAATACTATATGGCGCAGCAGTGCATCTTTGGGTCGATACCGAAGATGATATCATTGCAAGCTTTGGCCCCAAAGTTCCCTCAAACTCCTCTTCCGATCATGGACAACCTTTCGCAGAAATCTTTCGCAAAGTGAAAGGGGATTTCTACAAAATTGACCCCCTCCTCTTTTCCCCTGCAACTGTCCACTTTTACAATTTGAAAACGGGAAGGTGTTTCCAGTTCGGTAAGTTTGAAACCAACTTGCTTAACAAATCTTGGAACTAATTCCACTTTCATTCACGGACATTATTTATGATTTTCAACATCATGGGCGGCAAAGAAGGTTGGCATGTCAAAGACTTGCTGCGGGCAGCACAATCCCTAGGGGTTAAAGCCCATGTAACCGACTTCCGCTTAATATCCCACTCGCTGGCACAGCCTTCAAAACAAGCGTTTGAAGAAGCAGATTGCACCATCATCCGAACCATGCCGCCGGGTTCTTTGGAACAGGTTGTTTTTAGAATGGATGTACTGCATGCCCTACAGCGTCAGGGTAAAAAAGTTTTAAACCCACCCCGGGCACTCGAATCTGCAGTGGATAAATTTCTTGCAAGCGAACTTCTACAATCACATGGGCTAGATATTCCCCATACTTTTTGCTGTCAAGATTCTGATACCGCAATGGAAGCCTTCGAAAGATTTGGCAGAGATATCGTTGTAAAACCTTTATTTGGCGCAGAAGGTAGGGGAATATTACGGATCGAAGATGAGCAACTGGCATGGCGGGTATTTCGTGCGATCGAAAAGATCGGGGGCGTCATCTATCTGCAACCCTATATCAAACACCCAGGATGGGATCTTCGCATATTTATTCTCGGTAAAAAAGTACTTGGAGGGATGAAGCGAACTGCTCCCCAAGGCGCTTGGATGACCAATGTTGCACAAGGTGGAAAAGGCGAAGCATACAAACTAAGCTCCAATCTTGAAGAGATTGGAATCAAAGCTTCCAACGCAGTGGGGGCTGAAATTGCAGGAGTTGATTTGATATTGGATGAGAATGGAAAATGGTTGGTTTTGGAAGTCAATGCTGTTCCAGGATGGAAGGCATTTGCACCAGTTACAGGAATCGATATCGCAAGAGAAATACTTATTTATGCAAACCATTCCTGAAGAAACTATGCTTGAATTAGAACTATCACGACAAATTCATGCAGCATGTATTTGGGAGGCAACTGCGCGAAAAATCGGGAATGTCCACCCTCTCGCTTCGTTTCGTAACCTTCATTTCACAGATTTTATTTTAAGTGCGGGTGCCATTGCTCCCATTCTTAGCAAAACTCGAAAACTGGGTTTGGGCAATTCTATTTTTGAATCAGTCAAAACAACTAAAAACTCCGTTGGAACCAATACTAACCTTGGAATCATCCTTTTGTTTGCTCCGGTTGCATTCGCAAACAATGGCGCAGAACTAAAAAAAGAAATGCAAAAAGCAATTGCAGACATCTCGATCGAAGAAACAAAAATTATTTATGATGCAATCCGACTTGCATCCCCAGGCGGCATGGGTAAAGAACCCCAAGCTGATATTAAGGATGTTCCGACCTGCACACTTTTGGAAGCCATGCGATTGGCGCAGGATCGTGACCTAATTGCCAAACAATATGCGGATGGGTATTCTGCGATTTTCAATGATGCAATTCCAACCCTGGGCGGTGCGCTAGAGCAACTGGGCTGCATGGAAGGCGCCATCATCTTCACCCATCTATATTTAATGGGGAAGTACCCCGACACATTGATTTTGCGCAAATGTGGTCCCAATGATGCCAAGGAATCTTCTGAAAGGGCCAAAAAAGTTTTAGAAAAACAATGGCCCTTAAAAGAATCTGGCTGGACCGAATTCAAGGAACTTGACCGCTGGCTTCGCATGGAAGGCAACAAACGAAACCCGGGCGCCACTGCTGATTTGATTGCTGTCACCCTTTTTATCGCCCTGCGCCTTGGGCAAATCTCGCTACCCCTAACCTTCCCTTGGTCCGATGGAATTGAAAATGCTTTACGAAGAACTGCGCCAGACTTTTAATTATTCATAAAATATCTTCTAGAACAAGGCGCACTCATTCATTGACTGGAAAACGGCATGGCAAATGAAAAATACAAGATCACTGTAACCAAAGATCACCTGGTTTTCTGCTCTGGGCATTTCATTAGCTATGAGAACAGCAAATGCGAAAGAATTCATGGGCATAACTATCGAGCCAAGATTGAAATCGAAGGCAAACTCGATGAAAACCACTATGTTTTCGACTTTATCGCTCTAAAACACCGTACCAAAGAAATCACCGATCTACTTGATCATCGCATGATGCTTGCAAAAAACAATAAAGTCATCGAAGTTCGGGAAGAAGGCACAAGAGTTTGCGTTAAATACAAAGAAAAGGAATGGATTTTCCCCGCAGAAGACTGCGTGATTTTGCCCATATCAAACACTACTGCAGAACAATTGGCGCTTTATATTGGAAAAAGCCTGCTAGAAAGCTTGAAGAAACAGCACAATTATACACCTGAAATTTTGCGGGTTGAGGTCGAAGAAAGTTTTGGCCAATCAGCAACCTGCGAATTAGAAAGCTAATATTTCCTTTATTGTTTCCCTATCAAAAGTTCCATCGTGCAACGCACGAGAAACAACCACTGCATTCGCACCTGAAGTTTTCAAGCCTATAACATCTTGAAAACTCCCAATTCCACCACCCGCCATGATGAAGATCTCTTCTGATTGGGCTCTAGCTTTTGCGACCAAACCATCAGTTGAAGCCCCTTTTCCTGTTCCAACTTTTGCTAAATCAAGAATAAAAAGATGATCAACGCCAGCATTAATAGCATCCATCATTATGGATTGAGGTGATTTTAAAACCAGTTCCTCTCGGTTGGTAAAAGGCACACCATTTTTCATGTCCAATGAAAAAACCAACCGACTCCCAAACCTCTTGGCTGCGGTTTCCAGCTCTTCACTGCTTTCAATAGTTTCCAATCCTGCAACCACTTTAAAAACATTCATGTTCATCAAATATTGAAGGTCTGCACAATTCTTAGAGCCAGCATCCAAATAAATATGGAACCCCTCTTTTACCAACGAAGAATAAAGATGCTCATTCTTTTTCCCTGTTAAAATCGCATCTAAATCTGCGATATAAAAATCGTTGATGCCCAAAACCTCTCGCATTCCCATAATCAATTTAAATGGATCAGTTGCACTTACAAGCTTTGAAATCAAAGGCTTATACGACTCTCGGACGCCCGATAATCCCGCAACAACCTGACTATTTAAAATATCGACAGCAGCTATCACACGCATTGCATCAAGCTTTCTCAGAAAGCAAAGGAAAGAAATTATTGCGGATATAATCTTGGGCCCATTGCGGGTAGTAGCTAGGTAATTCGGACCAAACTTCCACAGGTTCGTAACTGATAGGGTGCAGGAATTTTAGATAATAAGAATGCAAGAGGATGCGCTTATCGGAAGGATTTAAATCCAAACTCACTTTTGCTTGATAATGGGAATCACCAACAATGGGAAAGCCTCGTGAAGAAGATTGCAAACGGATTTGATGCATCCTACCTGTTTGAAGATGAATATCTAATAAGGAATTCCCGTTTGAAGTTTTAAGCGCTTTCATTTCAAGTTGGGCTAATTTTGCCCCTGCTTGATCATGGCTGCATAACATCGCTTTTGCTACATCTGGAATTTTAACCATGTAATCAAGCCAGCAACATTGGTTTTCAGGTGCATCTGGGTCGATCTCCGCTTCCACCAATGCAAGGTATCGTTTGCTGATAGTTCTTTCTCGAAACTGTTCTGCGATTCTTGCAGCAGCTTTACTACTACGGGTGAAAAATACAATTCCCGATACCGGGCGATCTAATCGATGTGGAATGCCAAGATAAGGCCTGCCTGCTTTTACATATTTGGTTTTAAGGTAACAGCGAGCCCAAGACTCAAGGCTTGGGTAGGGATCAGGCGCCTGAGTCGCTAATCCTGCTGGCTTTTCGATAATCAAGCAGTGGTTATCTTCAAATAAAACCCTAGGCTCTATAACCACATACTTCTCGCAAAAATTAAAGGAATAATCCGCTTATGATACCCGGGGTTGGAGATTATCGAGCGCAGCTTTTTCCTTATGGTTGTTGATATATTCAACCGCCTTTTCTAATACACGGTCTACAAAAGGCTTTTTGTCAACTTTTTTAGCATCAGGCTTCTTATCGCGAATAACGTCCTTGTCGCTTCGATCGAGAAGAAATTCAAGCCTTTCCTCATCTTTCAAAATAATCTCGTAATCAGGGTTTGGCTTTACGCCCCACTCATCGGTTTCTTTGCTATCAGGAAAACGATGAATGTTTTTGCCACTCGGCCGCCAGTAACTTGCTGTGGTTAATTTCAACGCACTGGATTTGTTTTCTAAATCTATGATGTTTTGCACACTGCCCTTACCATAACTGCGTTCGCCAATCACCACGGCTCGGTTGTGATCTTGCAAAGCAGCAGCAAGAATCTCGCTGGCACTTGCGCTATTACGATTGATCAAGACAGCGATGGGATATTTTTCTGCGGGCAAAAACATCGTACCTTCGGGCCTGGCATCGATTACTTCTTCCTGCTGGTTTCTACCCCTAGTGCTAACGATTTTTCCCTCGGAAAGAAACATGTCTGAAATTTCTACAGCAGCCTTTAACAGCCCACCAGGATTATTTCGAAGGTCCAAAATCAATCCCTTCGCACCCTCTTTTTGAAGATTTACGATAACATCTTTAACCTCTGCGGATGCAGTTTCACTAAACGAACTAATTCTCAAATAGCCAATTTTCGAATTCTGATCGAGAAAATAATCCCACTCTTTGTTTTCCTTGCGCTTATCACCCAAAACGCTTTGCACTTTAATAATGGCCCTTCGAATCCCAATATCTACAGGCTCTTTGCCACCGTCATGAACCACGGTAAGGGTGATTAAGGAATCTGGATCACCTTGAATCAAATCAACTGCTTCGTCGATACGCATATTGTCCGTATTTTTACCATCAATTTTCACGATGGTGTCGCCCGCTAAAACACCCGCTTCATACGCAGGGGTTCCAACCATTGGGCTTATCACCGTTAGCAAGCCACGATTGGATCGATCATAGCCCACCTGAATACCAATGCCGCCAAACTTACCCTTGTTATTACGACTAAATTGTTTGAAATCGCGATTATTAATGTAAGAAGAATGGGGGTCGAGCCGCTCGAGCCCGCCATTGATCATGTCCTCCACTAATTTGCGTTCGCGCTGGGGGGAAATCTCGGTGACATACCTACCACGAACTTCGTGCAGGACATCAACTACAAGCCTAACGAGTTCGTAATCACGGTCGTTTTCGCGGGAAGGAGCATTGGCAACAATAACTAGGCCAAGCAAAGAAACAGAAATAATACCGAGTAACCAACCCAAGTTGCGCCTTGACATAACTTTTCACTCCTTGAAAGCCCGTAAAAGTTTACAGGGCCACTGCAATCCTCTAAGCCAAGTTATTGTAATACAAAACATAATAATAAAGGGAGTGGAGAATTGCGTAAATTTTAAAAGGAGGAAAAGAAAAGCAATGGGTAAAAAACTGACCAATTAAGCCCCTAGTAATAATCAGTACATTTTCTCGATATCCCCCTAATTTTATTGACACACTTAGCCAATTGCCCTATCTTACTTTATTAGCAAAGGTTGCCTGAGTTTAACCTTTCAAATGTACACTTATTTTATTGAGGAGTTTTCTATGTACAGTGTTGTTCTTGCTGCGATGATGAGTACTTCGACCGCTGCCCCTGATTGCTGGTGGAAATGCTGCTACCCCCCACCACGAGTTTATACTTGCTGTGGTGGTTGCTACGGTGGTTACATGGCTTACCGTCCAGTAGTTTACGCACCCTACGCTAGCTGCTATGGTTGCTATGGCTACCCAGTTGTTGCATATTCATGCGGCGGCTGCTATGGTTCCGCTGCGGTAGCAATGCCAATGTATGCTCCAAGTGCACCTGCAAAATCCCAAGAACCACCACAGGCAAAACCTCTGCCAGCCCCAAAACAAGGCGCAATTGATTCCAATAAGGCTACTGTTGTTTTCAAAGCTCCTTTGGATGTAAAAATTTCCATCGAAGGAAACGTAATCAACCGAACCAACACTGAAGAAGCATTTGCCACCCCAGTTCTGGAAAATGGCAAAACCTACAGCTACAATGTTCAGGCTACAAAAGAAGAAGATGGCAAGAATGTATCCTTCTCCAAGAAGGTATCAATTAAGCCAGGTACTTCTGTAGTGGTTGAGTTTGAAGAATTCAAAGCAACGCAAACTGTTGCTCGATAATAATCGGTTGTTAACTAATTAGGTGGGTTCCTTAAATGGAATCCACCTTTTTTATTGGGCTAATTTCCACTCATTCGAATCATTGCTTGGGGCTAAAACAATCCCCTCTTCGCTAAGTTTAATCAAACCTGCATGTATTTGCTTTTGAGCCAACTTCATCAAAGGATCGGGCAACCCGCGATACACTTCATTAGCTAAAGCCTCTAAGGAATTACAATTATTCCCCAAGGCTGTAAGCAAAGCAATTTCTCTTTTATCCCTATGAAAAACCGCTGTTTGCAAAACGCTTTTACCATTGGCGCTGGGGCAACCATGAAAAGGCATTAACAATGCAGGGTTAAAATCCGCCATCCGATTCATGGAATGAATATAAGTTGCGAGATGGCCATCGGGGGGCGAAACAAGAATTGTGGTGGAGGTGGAAACCAAATCTCCAGCAAATAAGGTTTTGGTTTTGGCTTCAAAAAAGACAAGGTGCCCCGGTGCATGGCCAGGGGTATGGTAAGCCGTCAGCACAAGGTTGGAACCTGTAAAAGGATTAAAGCCCAAAGGGATTTGGTCACAATCATCGAGGTTCTGGTTTATTTGGATTTTGTTTAAGAGTTTTTCAGCAGTTGCTAGATGAGCCAAAACAGGCACATCCCAAAGGTCTGCAAAATGGTTTGCAGAGTTGGTGTGATCTGGATGATGATGGGTGAGCAAGATGCCATTAAATGAATCACCATCACTCACTCGAGATTGGATGGCATTTTGGATGGCCAATACGCCATTCTCATCGAGTGCCCCCGGGTCAATCAGATAAAACTTGGAAAGGCCGACAAGAAAAACGTTCCCTATTTGGGGAACGGAAGGCCCAGGGCAAGCGACCGAAACGACTTGAATCCAGGATGCAAAACGAACTCTGTCTAAAACAAATTCATCCTGCGAAACTAAACCTGCTCCTGAAGACAACCTCCAATCCGAGGTTGGGATTTTATTCAATTTTTCCAACAGTAATAAGACCGGAGGGGAAATTAGGATCTCGTCGGAGTACCATTTTTTCAGATGCTCTGCGGGAGTTCCCCAGACGCCGTTTTCGAGTTCATTCTTAAAGACTTCGGGGGTCTGACCTGAAGGGATTTTTGCGAGGAAAAATCTGGTTTCAAAGCGCATAGGAGAAAAAAGCGGGGTGGTAAAATATCCGATCGGATAAAGGTCGGAAGCGGATAAAACCCATTTGTTATCGCGAAGGATTGTGGCAAAATCGATTCTTTTTTCTAAGAGATCACACCGTATTTGCGCTAATTGCGGGCTAGACTTGATTGAATTATTTAAACTATCGCGGCATAAAAGCACGCCTGATTCCTCGAATAACTCGCGCACAGCAGCTACCAATGCAACATCCCAAGGGTTTTGAGACTGCGCTATATCGGCATCAGGGGGATCGACTTTGCCACCAGGAAATGCATGGAATCCACCAAGAAACTTCAAAGCTTTGGCACGCTGAACCAGAAAAATGCTTCCAGGCGAATAACGATCTTCGAGAATTATTGAGGCAGCGGGCAAAGGATTAGACAAAACCTTCCTCCATGTTCATGAAGTGATATTTTATATCATGGAGATTAATAAAAACTTACTCTTTTGCTTTTACAGGGGCATTGATAGCTTTTTTAACTGCTTCAAGCAACTCATCCATCGAAAAGGGTTTGCGCAGGTAATCAACCACGCCAAGGTACTCTGCATAGGCCTTGTGCCTTTGGCCTTCGTTTGCAGTCATCATGATAAAGGGCGGAACATCTTCTTTGCCCCTAAAATGCTCAAGAACGGGATACCCGCCCATTTTAGGCATCATCATGTCAATAATGACCAAATCCGGCCGCTGATTGTAAATCAATTGCCTTCCCTGCACGCCGTCTCTAGCCTGAAGAACTTTATAACCGTTCTTTTCAAGAATTAGCTTCAGCCCATCACTTAATTCGTAATCATCATCGACCAGCAATATGGTCTTGGAGTCAACCATTTTAATCATTCCTCACTTAAACAAACAATACAGGCAGGAAGCTAATAGATTAACAACCTTCAAGCAACGGCACAATACTTTAAATTAATATGCATAAAAAGCAATCATTAGGGGGAACTATTGTTGCACTTGAAGAATAATCGATTAGCATTGAAAAATTAGATAGACCGACCAAGAAAACAAGGATGTTGGTGATGCGATTTACCATGCTGGCAAGCGGAAGCAAAGGCAATTGCTCTATCATTGATGATGGGCAAAGCTCGTATTTAATCGATGGCGGCATTAGCCCGCGAACGCTTGAAACCCACTTAAAAATTTCAGGCTTCACCCCCCAAAGGCTTCGGGGCCTTATTCTAACCCATACGCATGGTGACCATTGGAACCCAAGATTATTAGCTTATTGTGCTGAAAAGAAAATCCCCTGGTATCTTCATAAAACCCATGCCCGAACGATTTACGACCAACTCCCAGAATTTAAAGCTTTTTGGGAATCGGGATTGGCACGTTTCTATCTTCCCAACACTCCTTTTGAAACTGCTCCGGGCTGGAATTGGTTTCCTGTAATCCTATCCCATGATTCTTCAGAAACTTTTGGCTTTCGCTTAGATATAAAAAACGCACAAGTGCCATGCGTTTCGATTGGTTATCTTGCAGATTTGGGAATCTGGAACAAATCACTTGTAGAACAATTTACAGATTTAGATTTACTGGCATTAGAATTCAATCACGACGAGGATCTGCAAAAAAACAGCAAAAGGCCGCAATTCTTAATTGAACGAATCATGGGTAATGAAGGCCATCTTTCCAACTATCAAGCCGTTTGCTTCTTGGATTATTTGAAAAGCCTAGGGGTAAGCAAGCTGCCAAAACATCTAGTACAAGTTCATTTAAGTGAGCAATGCAACTCGCCTGAACATGCTCAAGCAGCATTAGAGTTATTTCTTAAAGACAGCACGATAAACATGAAGCTTCAAACAGCACACTCTAAAAAAACGACTAGCCCGATTAATCTTCTCGAAAGAAACCTGTTTGCATTTGCAGAGCATCTAACAGAAAATTATTAGTAGAATACAATTTCTCAACATCCTTAGCTAATATTGGAAAGCCTCTATGACACCTGAACAATTGCTAGCAAAGCTTTACGAATTAAGAAAAGATTTCCAGGATGAGGATGAACCAACAGATCCTAATTATATGGCTCTGCATCATGCGTTTTTGTTTATATCGTACAACATGGATGGATTTAAGAAGTATTGTAAAGAAGCATTTAAGAGCAAAGACTCCCCTGCCCCCCCAACCACCTGAACTACCAAATCATCAAAAAAAACATGACAATTATGTGCAAAACTGGTGTAGACAAGTAGGCAATAAAAAACGATAGGCCCCTTAAGTGATTGAAAAGCCAAGCAGCCGCGGGGGCGTGCTGACTGGATTTAAATCGATCTTTCGTGGGGGACTAAATGAATATTAGAAAAATAGCGTTTGCAGGCATTTTTGCCATCTCGATCACCAATCTTGCTACCGGAGATACCGGAAGCGCATCTACTACAGCTCCAAAATCCAAAACTTGGTGGGGTAAGGGTGGAACTGCGAAAAAAGAAAAAGAAATTGTTCCAGAAACAGAATCCAACGACAAAGAAACCATCTCGAAAACGGTAGCTAGCGAACAAAACCGTAAAGTTCTAAACCGCGAAGAGAAAGCCTATTTTAGAAGGCTTGAAGCTTGCGATCGTCTGATGCAAGTAGCGATAACCAAAAACGACAGTCCAATGCAGGAAAAGATCATCACTCTGCAAGAAAAAATCCAAGCAGTTTACAATCGAAAAACTTCAAATTTACAATTACCTTCGCAAATGCCCAATGGGGGCGGCCTGACAGAGTTAGATAGCAATCTTGATAAAGATGTAGAAAAATTGCTCACGCCTTCCTCAACCAAATCCAACAAAAATCAATCTGCCCAGAGAAAGGATAATTAGTCATGAAGAACCTAACCACAGCCTTACTGCTGGGAGTTTTTGCAACAACGGGTTGCGTAACATTACCAGAAATCGATAAAAAGGCTGAAATCAGCAGCAGCCAAGAAAAAACACGGGGATTGTCTAACGACAAGATTCCAGTGATGGCAGACCAAATCAATACTGATAACGCAGCCAAGATGCTTGCAAATCTTGAAGAAGAAGTTAGCAAGGCTTATCAGGAACCCTTGGAATTGTCGCCCGATAATAACTAATAAAGCCCGGTATTCCGGGCCTTATTATAAAAACAACTAACTGTTAGGGACTATGACAAACTATTTTCTCTAAACGCTTCCAGACGCTGACTGCGTGCTGGTTGGCGAAGTTTAACGATGGCCCTTGCTTCTATCTGCCTAATTCTTTCACGAGTGATGCCGTAAGTAGTTGCTACATCCTCTAAAGTTCTTGGCTGCCCGTCCAACAATCCAAATCTCAATTCTAAAACTTCCCTTTCCCTAGGGCTAAGAGATTTCAGGACTTCCTGAACACGATCTTTTAAAAGATGTTGGTCTACAGCAACACCCGGGCTGCAGGTATTGCGATCATCAAGAAAATCTTCCAGTGCCCTTTCGCCATCGCCCCCCATGGGCTCGTGAATACTGAGCGGGTTTTTCGCAACAATGCGTAACAATTGTGTTTCTTCTGCGCTTACCCCGACTATTTTTGCGATTTCCTCCGCTGTAGGCTCTTTACCCGTCAAACTGGACAGTTCATTTCGAACCCGTTCAACAGCAGCAAGCATACCCACTTGATGGCAGGGAACTCGGATCGTGCGAGCATGATCTGCCAAGGCTCGGGTAATTCCCTGCCTGATCCACCAGGTGGCGTAAGTACCAAACTTATAGCCCAATCGGTGTTCAAACTTATCAACTGCACGCATCAACCCCCGATTTCCTTCCTGTATAAGATCAGAAAAAGCAAGGCCCCTAGTGCGGTAACGCTTGGCAATCGAAACAACAAGCCTGAGATTTCCTTCAGCAAGATCTCGTCTGGCATTACGATAGTGCTCTCTTCGGGAGATTAAAACCTCATTGAAAGCAAAGAAGTCATCTGCGTTGGAAAACGAAGAAAAACTAAGGTCCCGAAGTTCTTTGACAAGCCGGGTATGCTTTTCCCGGTGCTGCCTAGAGCGCAAACTACCGCGCATTTCAAAGGTAATCTCTTTCATTCGATTCGATCGGTTTAGAAGATCATCAACCCAAACATCGATAAGATCAATGCGCGGGGCGAGTTCCTCCGCAAGCTTGATCGCCTTACGGGTTTTTAACCAAATCTCTTTACTTAGTCGCTTTTTTACAGCCATAGATGTGGTGCGAAACATCGCTTGAAAATCACTCTTGGCAGCATTTATAACTCGCTTTAAGGTGCGGAGATGAAAAGGCAATCTGGCTAGAATTTTTTCCCGCGTGATTCCCATGGTGCCCACAACATCCACATGGGGATCGATTGGAAGTTCTCCCGCCTGAATCTTTTCAAACATCTCCACAACACGTGTCAGATTCAAGAGGTTAGACAAGGCAGCTTTACGGAATCGGGAACGATGGCGCTCTAAGCTGACTGCCAGTTTTAGCTCTGCATTTCGGTTTAAAAGTGGAATAGACCCCATTTGCTTGAGGTATAAACCCAATGCATCATCGGCACCTTGGCTGGCAATAGGCTTAGCCACTGCAACCGCAGCATTTTCCTCACCAACCTCTGCTTCAATTTCCGAATAGATCTCTTCAGCAACTGCGGGGGAAAATACCTCTTCAGCTTGATAAGAGACTGAGGGTATAGTTTTGGCAGTTTTTTTAAGTGGTGAAAGATTGATAATCTTTTTTTGATTGGTTAGCACTTTTTTTATATTTTTTTTCATAGTTCAAACCATCCTTAGTGAGAAACTTTTAAGCCTGAAAAATTATATACGCTTGAACAGAAACTTGTTTCAAAAGAGATATATTTGCCTAAAAATACTTCTATACACAAATTTGAATTAACAATTACTGTTCAAAATCGTAGAATCAATCATGCTTAAAAATTATCATGATAGCTTTCCGAACACTTTTATTATTAGGCTTAAGTCAATTGCTTTTGCCTGCTTTGACAAAATTTCTTCTGAAATTCTCAAAAAGATAGGATTATTTGTACTATTTGCCCTGCTTGTAGTTGCAAACATTACCTTGGGGCAGGAAAAAGCCCCCTCAGAACCCGAACTTACACCTGCAGATAAATCCCATTGGGCGTTCCAGTCACCTAAAAACAGCCCCCTTCCAACCGTTAAAAATTCCACTTGGGCCAATAACCCAATCGACCTTTTCATTCTGGAAAAGCTCGAAGCAAAAAGACTCGCCCCCTCTCAACCCGCTAGCAAAGAGCACCTAATACGAAGAGCGACTCTTGACCTGATTGGGTTGCCACCCACAATTAAAGAAATAAACGCATTCCAAAACGACCAAAACCCCAATGCGTACGAATCCTTGATCGATAGGCTTTTAAGCTCGCCACACTATGGCGAACGCTGGAGCTTATTTTGGCTTGATCTAGCACGATACGCTGAATCGAACGGGTATGAAGCTGATGGGGAACGATCCCAGTTCTGGCGCTACCGCGATTACGTGCTAAATGCTTTTAACTCGGACAAACCATATTACGAGTTCATACTAGAACAACTAGGCGGCGATATTCTTGCCAAGAGCATGATCAAACCAAACGAGGACATTCCCCAGGCAATCATTCGTAATCCGAAAATTGCTGAGCTATTCAATGCAGCGGGTTTTAATCGTTGTGGCCCCACCCACATGGTTGGTGGTAACACGGATCAGGAGATTCTGAGGCAGGAAAATTTAACAGAAATGACCACTGCTGTTGGCAGTGTTTTCATGGGCCTTACAATCGGGTGTGCCCGTTGTCATGACCACAAATTTGATCCGCTTTCCCAAGTTGATTATTACCGCATGCAGGCATTCTTTGGCAGCACCTATTTCAAAGAAATCGACATGGTAAGCGCTGCACAAAAAAAGGCTCGTGAAGAGGAATCATTTAAGTACAAGCAGCAATTAAATCCCCTTAAAGCTTCCGTAGATGCCATCGACAAACCAGTTCGCGATAAACTCACCAAGGCAAAAATCGAAAGCCTTGATAAGGAAACTAAAATCGCCTTGGCAACCGATGTCAAACAGCGATCGCCTCAACAGCACAAATTGGTTTCCATGGCAAACCCTTTAGTCAAGGTAACTTGGGATGAGGTGCTTGAAGCTCTCACTCCTAAAGCAAAGGAAGAACGAGATAAAATCAAAACCCGTATGCATGACATCGAAGCACGAAAGCCTCAACCTTCACCACAATCACTTACGATTGCAGACAACGGTAATGGGGGAACAAACTTTTTAAAACGAGGTAATCCAAAAAACAAAGGGGCAAGGATAGAACCGGGTTTCCCGAGATTACTTGCCCCCGAAGGATTACAAGCAGGCAAAGGCAAAACGCCCGATCGGCTCGACTTAGCGCAATGGCTCATCCGATCTGAAAATCCACTTACTGCCAAGGTTATGGTCAACCGAATCTGGCAACAGCATTTCGGCACAGGTCTTGTTGCATCTCCAAGCGATTATGGCATCAAGGGGGTACCCCCAACCCATCCGGAATTACTCGATTGGCTGGCATTGGAATTCGTAAATTCTGGCTGGTCGATTAAACACATACATAAGCAGATTGTTTTATCGTCTACCTACCGGCAAACATCTAAAAATGAAAACCTAGCAGGATTAAAGGCTGATCCCGATAACAAGTATTTATGGCGAATGAATCGCAAGCGGATGGACGCAGAGGTTCTGCGTGATTCGATGATATTTGCTGGTGGGCAGATGAATCAAAAATTTCATGGTCCAATGATCAAAATCCCTCTGGAACCTGAGGTATACGATCTTATATTCACCGAAGGTGAACCCGATGGATTATGGCTTGCCAACCCTGATCCACATGAACATTTTCGCAGAAGTGTATACTTGTTTAATAAACGCAATGTAAGATTGCCCTTGCTTGAGGTGTTTGACCAACCCGACACACTGGTAACCTGCCCGATTAGAAATTCTTCCACCCACGCCCCACAAGCCCTGACCATGCTAAACGGGCCTCTTTCTCAAGAACTTTGCCTTGCTTTGGCTGCCAATATTATTGATGCTGCAGGTACCAAGCAAGAAGACTGGACCACTCTACTTTGGCAACGGGTTTTAGGGAGAAGCCCCACCCCGATTGAACAGGAAAATGCGATCACTTTCCTCAAAGAGCAGGCCCAGAGAATTGAAGCATCGATTTCAGAAAAAATCGCTCTGCGAGTACCTAAAACTTCTAAAAAGCAACAGATAGCCCCTATTCAAGCTGCAGCTTTTTCAGATTTGTGTCTCGCTTTATTTAACACCAACGAATTTGTTTACAGGCCTTGATCCTATATGAATGATAATAAAATCTTCGATGTGTTGGGCATGGGTTGTGTTGCGGTTGATGAAATCTTACGCATTCCAAAATGGCCCGAACAAGACACTAAAGTGCGCCTAACGCATTACGACCGGCAATGCGGCGGCTTGACAGGAAACGCATTGGTTGCAGCTTCGCGCTTTGGCGCCAACTGTGCATTCGCTGGACATCTGGGGCTTGATTCCAATTCCGATTTTGTCAAAAGCTCCTTCCTCAAAGAAAACATCAATCTGGATCATGTGCCTTGGAAAACCGATTCCATGCCCATCCACTCTTTCATCATTGTTGATGAGTCCAATGATACCAGAACCATACTATTTAATTTGAATGGTTCGACGGGTGCCCCCGCAGACTCACCCCCAGAAGAAGTCATCCTTTCCAGCAAAGTTTTGTTTGTTGATCATTACGGTATCGAAGGAATGATCCGAAGTGCGAAAATCGCAAGACGGGCTGGAATTCCCGTTGTAGCAGACCTCGAAAGAAATGAATGGCAAGGGTTCGACGAACTACTTTCCCTAGTCGATCATCTAATCATCTCGATAAAATTTGCACGTAAAATATCGGGTTGTAGTTCACCCGGTGCAATTGCTCACAAGCTTTTTACACCTGGGAAAAAAGTCGTGGTGGTTACAGGTGGCGAAGAAGGATGTTGGTATATTGAAGAAAATCGAATTCTAAAACACTTTCCTGCATTTAAGGTGAAAGCAATCGACACCACGGGATGTGGCGATGTTTTTCACGGGGTGTACAGCGCTTGCCTTGCTGCAGGCTTACCAATTCATGAAAGAATAAAGTTTGCATCAGGTGCTGCAGCGATCAAATCTTTGCATCCTGGGGCACAAAAAGGAGCCCCCACCAAAGACCAAGTTATGGAGTTTCTACAAAACCGTTAATAGCTTTTTGCTAAGCGTTAGGAAGCCTTGGTTTCAGAATCTTTACCGCCCATTGAGCCCTCATCTTCCAACTGAGGCTCTACCCGTTTGGCTTTCGAAAAATCAACACTTCCATAATATAAATCAACTTCGAGCCGGGGTTCGGTACTTAGCTCTATTGGAATTACAACGGTAAAGGTACTACCTTTGCCCAATTCACTTTGAAGTGAAACTTCCCCCCCAAGCAACTTGGTAAGTTCTCTAACAATTGACAAACCAAGGCCGGTGCCATCATGTTCGCGGGTGAGAGTATTCCCAGCCTGTCTGAATTTTTCAAAAACAAGTTCCTGCTCTTCAGGGGCAATACCAACACCAGTATCCGAGACCGTCATGATGTGATTTTTGCCTTCCTGCTCAACTTTCAAAACAACCTTGCCGCCTTCAGGGGTAAATTTCACCGCATTAGAAAGCAAGTTGGCAAGAATTTGCCTGAGTTTAACTCGATCTTGCCTAAGGTTTTTAATATCCGCAGGGATGACCGATTGAAGATCGATGTTCTTCTTTTCAGCAAGGGGCCTGGTCATCGTTAAAAGGCCTTCGCTAACATCATCGAATCTAAATTCAGTGATCGAGACTTCCATCTTGCCCGCTTCAATTTTTGCAAGATCGAGAATTTCATTAATCAAACTGAGAAGTTGTTCACCAGAACTTCGAATGTTTCCTGCCCAGCGAATATGTTTCTCTGTAAAGTTCTGGGTGTTAATCAACAGGTCGCTGAAACCAAGAATCGAGTTTAAGGGTGTTCGGAGTTCGTGCGACATCTTTGCCAAAAAGTCACTTTTCAGCTTGTTTGATTCAAATAATGCCAAGTTTGCATGGGCCAACTCATCCACTTTTCGATCAAGGTTTGTGTTCACCTTTTTCAATCGATCCTGCATGCTTACAAGGTTTCTTAGCATTCGATTAAACGCATGGCTGAGATCTTCAAATTCATCGCCTGTCTGGATTTCGCTCCGAACATTCAATTCTCCTGCGCTGATCGCATCGCTTACTTCCTTTAAGTGCTTTACTGGTTTCACGATCACATAACGCACAATCAGGTAACTTCCACCCATGATTAAAAGGGCGGTTATCAATGCATTAGAAATAAGAATTGCACGGTTGATATGCACTTGTTTTTCTATGGAATCGATCGGGATATCAACATCAATTTGAATCATTGCGAGAAGATCATTTTCTTTGATTGCGCCCTGCAATTGCGTATGACACGCCATGCAAGATTTACTGGCACGAATTGCTGCATAATAATGGTTCACTGACCGTGAAAGGAACAACTTGTTTTCTTCGTTCCGCTCAGGATTATTGATAAATTCATTTAGCTGTTCATGGCCATAAGGGTCATCAGGTTTGTTTTCTGCTTTGGTTGCATTTGGAGTTATAAGCCGATAGCGATATTCTTTGAGAGCTCTGGGCCAATTTTTTTCCCACTGTCTGCGAAAGTCTGCCAAAGCTCTGGCGGTATCTGGGGCAACAGGGAGCGCACCATCCACAGGTTTGCCATCCACTCCAACCGTTTTACAAACAGAAGTTAAAAGATGATCTACAATCTGGCTAACCAGCAACCTGCAGGTTGTAGGAATTTGCTCGTATGCAAGATGCTCGGTTTGATAGGCATAAAGCGAAAAGCTACCACTAATTAAAAGGAGGATAAACCCCCCGAAAAGGAAGCGGCATTTTCGCTCTAGGCTGGTTTCGCCCAACAATCTTTTAAAGGCTCGATAAGACATTATTCCCACATATACGATTAACTAATTAAGTACCAAAAGAGATTCTACCGTGAACGAGGTTTTTTGGGCTGACAAATCGGGCAAAAATGTGTGGATCTTCCTGCAAGCACGATTTTTTTGATAGGCTGTCCACATTTCCCGCAGGGTTCGCCCGTTCTTCCATATGCTTGAAATTCATCCTGATACCCGCCCATCAAACCCGAACCACCAACATAATTCATAATAGTTGAACCTCTGTTTTCAATGGCGCAGCTTAACACTTCCCCTATGCATTTCGCCAGCAATAATGCTTCTTTTTTTGATAAAGACTCTGCTTTTCTCGAGGGGTGTAAACCCGATTTGAACAAAGATTCATCCGCATAGATATTGCCCACGCCCGTTATGTTTTTTTGATCAAGAAGGAATGCTTTTAAATTGCGTGAACTTTTTGCGAGGGTAGTAAGCCAGTAATCTTCGGGAATATTAAAAGGCTCGGGGCCTAACTCTCTCGATTCAAAAAACTCATTTAGCGCTTGCTGGGAAAGAAACAGGTCGGCTGAGCCAAACCTACGAATGTCACGAAATCGAAGTTCTTCCACCCCACGATCCAATGAAAAAACAAGGTTGACATGCGATTGTCGGGGCGTCTTTTGATTAAAAACACAAAGTTGACCCGTCATACCCAAGTGAATCAGCAGTTGCAAATTTGAGCGTAACGAAATAATGATCCATTTGCCCCGGCGGGCAACTTTCTCAATTGTTTGATTTTCAAGCAATTGGCTCCAGAGTGGGTTCCATGGCCTGCGTAGTTTTTTTCCCGGAACTTCCACTTTTATAATGGTTTTTAAGGTCAAAAGGGGGATTAAATCTCGGACTACTGTTTCCACTTCCGGCAATTCTGGCATGCCTTTTCCTTTAACTCTATCGCCTTGAGGCGACTTTTTTGCTCTCTTTTTTACTTCCTGCAATTATTGAATAACAATCCGACTCATTTAGCAATAAGTTATTATGTAGAACTTATATGCAGGTTCGCTTGACCCCCCGAACCTTCAAGTCTAGTTTGAACAGTAGGGTATTATGTTTTTTGCATTAATTTAAGGTTAGACATGAACGCTAAACTTCAATCAATTCCGGACGCTATGGGTAGATTCGGCCTCTTTGGGGGCAGGTATGTGCCTGAAACCCTTATAGAAGCATTGAATGAACTAACCACAGAATACGAAAAGGCCTGCAAAGATGAGGCTTTTCAAAAAGAATTTCATCGTTATTTGAATGAGTATGTAGGCAGGCCCTCGCGTTTATATTTCGCAGAACGACTAACCAAAGAAGCGGGCGGCGCAAAGATCCTTCTTAAAAGGGAAGACCTGAATCACACCGGTGCTCATAAAATAAATAATTCCATCGGGCAGGCACTTCTGGCAAAAAGAATGGGCAAGAAGCGAATTATTGCAGAAACTGGTGCGGGGCAGCACGGCGTTGCTACAGCAACAGCTTGTGCACTTTTCAACTTCCCCTGCAGGGTTTACATGGGCGAAGAAGATATCCGCAGACAAAAACTCAATGTCTTTAAAATGCAAGCAATGGGGACGGAAGTTTGCCCTGTAACCACAGGCAGTCGAACCCTTCGTGATGCAGTTAACGAAGCAATGCGCGACTGGATGTCCACCGTAGGCGATACCCATTACATCATTGGCAGCGCGGTCGGGCCCCATCCTTTCCCTTGGATTGTCAGGGATTTTCAATCAGTGATCGGAAAAGAATCACGTGAACAATGCATCGCACAAACAGGAAAACTGCCTAAGGTGGTGGTGGCCAGTGTTGGTGGTGGTAGCAACGCTGCAGGGATGTTTTTCCCGTTCATTCACGACAAAGATGTTGAAATTGTAGGCGTTGAGGCGGGTGGGCGCAGCCCTAAACCAGGTGGGAATGCAGCTACTTTAGCGCATGGAGCACCAGGGATTTTACACGGTGCTTTCAGCTATGTTCTTCAAGATACCGATGGGCAAACTGCGGATGTACATTCCGTTTCTGCTGGGTTGGATTACCCAGGAGTTGGCCCCGAACATAGTTATTGGAAAGATACGGGCAGGGTTAAATACACTAATGTAAACGATGAAGAAGCCTTGGCTGGTTTTGACCTCTGCTCCAAATTGGAAGGCATCTTACCTGCCCTGGAAACAGCTCACGCAGTTGTCGAAGCAATGCGAATCGCATCCAAACTAACCAAGGACGATGTGGTGCTCGTATGTTTTTCAGGCCGTGGGGATAAAGACTGCTACGAAATAGCACGAGTAACAGGCGAAAGCCTGGAATAGTTTTTACGCCCAAAACCATTGAACCCATTGAATAATAGATTCAGGAAACAAATAAATGAATGCAATAGATGCTGCTTTTGAGCGCTTGAAAATCGGGAACAAAAAGGCGTTTATTCCCTTCATAGCTGCCGGAGACCCTGACATTGAAAGCACTAAAGAACTAGCTAAGACCCTAGCTAAGAATGGCGCCAGCATTATTGAAATTGGTTTCCCATACAGCGATCCAATCGCAGATGGTCCGGTCATTCAAGCGGCCTACACCCGAGCCCTAAATAAGGGTTTGAAAATCGAACACATTCTTAAGGCCATAACAGAAGTCTCGCTAGATTTCGAAAAAGAAAAGATATTGGTCCCCTTTGTTGCAATGGTTTCTATGAGCATCATCCACCGATTTGGCAAAGAGAAATTCATTGATGGCTGCCTAAAAGCTGGGTTTTCTGGCCTTATCATTCCGGATCTACCAGTTGAAGAATCGCTCGAAATTGCCAAGGATCTTAAAAAATCCGGGCTTTCTTTAATTCTGTTGGTGACGCCAAACACTCCAAAAGAAAGAGCTTTGCTCATCCTTTCTGCATGCAGCGGTTTTGTTTATTGTGTCAGCGTTTCTGGCATCACAGGGGAAAGAGACAAAATCCCAGAAGAGCTTTTGAAAAACCTTGCTTGGTTAAAAGAGCAAACTCCCCTGCCCTTATGCGTAGGCTTTGGCATCAGCAAACCCGAACATGCAAAGGTATTACGCGACCACGCAGATGGTGTGATTGTGGGTAGTGCTATCGTAAAACATATTGAAACCGCTGAAAAAGTAGGTTTACCTGCAGTGAAGACTGCAATTGCAAATCTTGCAGAGTCTTTAGTTAGTGCGCTTAACTCTTAGAAAAGGACGGGCAACTTGCAGGATCGAAAGCGCAGAAAAATCGAACGCGAGTTTGGCGTCCCTATTGCAGGCGAAATTCTCGACCCCCAGCAATGGACTCAAACGGCACTTAAGAAACTTCCCCTCGATGGCAACTTGGATATCCAAGAATTATTTGGTAGAAGTGCCCCCTTGGTTGTCGATGTAGGATGTGGTAACGGAAGATTTATTTTAGGAAGTTCAGTTTGGCGCGAATCCTTTGATCATTTGGGTGCAGATATTCTGCCCGTTGTAATCAGATATGCAACACGCAGAGGGAACCAGCGGGGCTTAAATAATGTGCGCTTTCTGGTTGCTGATGGACTAAAATTTGTTGAAAAGCTTTTGCCCAAGGGGTCGGTTTCAGAGCTGCACTGCTATCATCCCCAGCCCTATCACGCTCCAGAAAAATCTCTCGAGCGATTACTCACGCCAAGATTTATGGCTGCGGTGCACAGGGTTCTTGTGCCTGATGGGCAAATTTTTCTGCAAACAGATAGTAAAGCCTATTGGGATTACACAAAAAGTATCACTTCACATTTTTTCAACTTTAGCGAAAGAATTGGGTGTTGGCCCGATTCGCCTCGAGGACGTACCAGAAGAGAAATACTTGCGATTAAGCGCGGAATGACTGTATACCGCGGAAGTGGTACCAAACTAAATCATTTGCATGAAGATGATTTACAAAAGCTGGAATCGGACTTGCCCATGCCCTTGTTTACAACGGAAAGCTATCTGCATAAGCTTGATTACGAAGAAAATCTGACCCGCCAAAGAGAGTAATTCCTTTAACAGAACTACCCTCGCGTTGGGCGGAAACAAATTATTTACTTATTCATACCAGGGAACTCAAGTTTTTCTGCCAACTCGGGATCCAAGGGCTTGGTACCCTTGCATTTTGGGTACTTGGTACAGCCAAGGAAAAAGCCCTTACGGCCTGGCCTTAGCTTCATGGGCCCATCGCACTCAGGGCAGGTATCAGTAATTTCGATTTCGGGGATATCCACTTTAGGTGGTGGTGGATACATGGCATTAACCTTTTCCTTTAGTTCTTCAGGAATAGGTTTGGTACTGCGGCATTTGGGATATGCAGCACAGCCAAGGAAAGGACCACGTGGGCCTTTTCGTACATTCATCGGGCCACTACACTTCTCGCATTTCACACCCAAATCCGTTTGTACTATGAGATTTCCCTGCGCATCAACATCCTTGGCATTTTTGCATTTTGGATAACCGGTACAGGCAAGGAAAGGCCCTCGTTTACCTTCACGGATAACCATGGGTTTAGAGCATTTTTCGCAAGTATGTTCAGTAGGTTTAGTTGTCACAACGGGTACCCCTTCAGGGTCAAAATTCATGGTGGTTTTACAATCAGGATACCCAGAGCATCCTAAAAAGGGCCCTGTTTTGCCTGATCTCTGTAACATTTGTTTGCCACAACTTGGGCAAATATGTTCAGTAAGTACGGGTTTTTCGCGGGGTTCAACACCTTCAGCACGCTTGATATAATTGCACTCAGGATAACCTGCACAGCCATAAAAACGGCCTCGCCTGCTATACCTTTCGATAATTTCCTTGCCACACTGTGGGCACTTCTCCGTAGCGCCTGGCATTTTTTCTTTGGCATCTGTCATCGAAGAAGAAAACGGTGCAAAGAAATCATCCAGAACTTTATTTCTAGGAACTGCATTAGTTTCGATCTGATCTAATTCTTCTTCCATCTGGCTGGTAAATTTAAGATCCATGACCGTTGGAAAATATTCGACCAGGAGATCGATTACCTTGATTCCTATATCAGTTGCAAAGAACCTGCGCTCTTTGACTTCAACATAAAATCTTTCCTGTATTTTGCTGATAATGGTGGCGTAAGTACTAGGGCGACCGATGCCCTCTTTTTCCAATACTTTCACCAAACTGGCTTCACCATAGCGTGAAGGTGGTTGGGTAAAATGCTGACTACCAACCAACTCTTGAAGATTTAACTTCTGTTTTTCTTTGAGATCAGGAAGCATGGTATCTTCCTGTTTACCGCCTGGAGCAAGCACTTTGCGAAAGCCTGCAAATTTAAGAATCTTACCCTGTGCCTTAAACAAGCCCTTGTCGCATTTAACCTCTACTTGGGTAACGGAAAAGACTGCGGGCTTCATCTGGCTTGCAACAAAACGATTATAAATGAGGGCGTAAAGCTTAGATTGCTCTAGAGGAATCAAAGCTGCAACTTTTTCAGGAGTGTAGCTTAAATCGGTGGGCCGAACGGCCTCATGCGCTTCCTGAGCGCTCTTCCCGGAAGCAAAACGATTAGGATTTGTAGGCAGATAATCTGCTCCGTGCGTCGTGGTTATTAGTTCCCTGCATGCTTTCAGCGCATCATCAGAAACTCGGGTGCTATCGGTTCGCATGTAGGTGATTAATGCAACCGAACCTTCGCTGCCCAAATCCACGCCTTGATACAAACGCTGGGCGATACCCATGGTTCGCTTTGCGGTGTAACGCATTCTAATACTTGCTTGCTGCTGCAAGGTACTGGTTGTGAAAGGAGGGGGAGCTTTTTCTTCCCGATCTTTTTGTTCGAGCTTGGAAACTTCGTAAGTGCCTTTTTCAAGAATATTGGCTATTTCCAAGGTGCTTTCTTCATTAACGGTGGAGAATTTCTTTCCATCCCATTCATTAAGTTCAGCTTTGAAAACGCCTTCAGGAAGGTCATTGGAACCGGGTGTTTCTTCCGCAGCGCCTGCTTCTATTTCTGGATCTGGTTCATCTTCATCTTCGGTTTCTTTTTCAGAACCCTTGGCCTTTTTGATCGTCAAAAGATTTTTCTTAGAGGCTTTCCCTTGAGTGGAAAGGGTCGCAATGATTCTCCAATACTCCTCAGGTTTGAATGCCTGAATTTCTTTTTCGCGATCAACAATTAGGCGAACTGCAACCGATTGCACACGGCCTGCACTGAGTTCACGTGCCAAAACCCTGCTTAAAAGCGGACTAAGATTATAGCCCACCACTCGGTCAAGAAATCTTCGCGCTTCTTGAGCATTCACAAGCCCCATGTTAATTGCACTTGGGGTATTAAAGGCCTCTGTTACTGCTTTTTTGGTGATTTCGTTAAAAGTCACACGCATGGTTTTTTTAGGATCAAGATCCAAAGCTTCGCTAAGATGCCAGGCAATTGCTTCACCTTCGCGGTCGGGGTCAGGAGCCAGATAAACCATATCTGCCTTGGCTGCCAACTTTTTTAGCGCAGTTAATTCTTCTTTTCGGTCAGAAAGATTCCTGTAGGTAGGAATCCAGCCAGCCTCGATATCAATACCGAATTTACTTTTTGGCAAGTCACGGATATGACCTTTGCTTGCAGCAACATCGAAGGAATCACCCAGATATTTCTGGATCGTTTTTGCTTTTGCAGGTGATTCAACGATGACCAAACTTTTTTTCTTTTTCGGTATTGTTTTTGCTTTTGCAGGTGATTCAACATTGTCCAAGCTTTTTATCTTTTTCGGTGGCACTAAACTAACTCCAAACTTTTTGCTTCAGTTTCAATAATTATCTAGTTAAGATTCAACAATTGAATAAGTTGAGGTTGTATGGAAAGTAAGACCCGCTACAATCCCTACCTTATTGGGATTATCCTAACATTCCATTAATATACGGTCTTGCGGGATGTCAAGGCCGAAGAGTTTTAATTTTGTGCTGTTTTTTTCCGTAAAGGACTCGGACATATGGCTTTTAACCCTTTTGAAAGTTTTCGAAAAAATCAACGCTCACTCATGGCTTTTGCGGCCATTGTCTGCATGATCGTGTTTGTTTTTTCCTTCGGACAGGGGGATTTTTTCCAGACCCTGCAGGAATGGCTAGCCACCCGAACAAGGACCGGTACCCAAGTTACCACTTTATACGGTGAACCTGTATATGAAAGCC
>CAJCCR010000017.1 GCA_903960945.1 uncultured Planctomycetaceae bacterium | reverse complement strand
AAGGCCTTAAGAGCGGGCGCTAAGGAATTTCTTACCATGCCTTTTGGCGTGGATACCCTCTCGGATGCCCTTCGGAAACTTGAAAAAACAGGAAAAGCTCAACATTCTCCCAACCTTGGGGTTAACAAAAAAGAAAAGACATTGGTCATCTCTTTTCTTGGATCTCGAGGTGGTGTGGGCTGCACCAGTCTAAGCGTTAATCTTGCTGCTACCCTTGCCGCAGATCCTCATAATAAAGTAGTGCTTGTGGATCTCGATCTTGCCCTAGGTGATGCAGACATTGCACTCGACTTGATTGCAGATTACACCCTCAGCGATCTTGTTGAAAATATTGATAAACTAGACATGACCTTTTTAAACCGATCATTGAGCAAGCATTCAACAGGCTTGGCGCTATTGCCACACCCCCTTAATGTTGGTGATGCAACCGCGATAACGGAAGAGCATTTAAAACGAATCATCTCTTTACTGGGTGCATGCCATACGCATTTGGTATTGGATTTAAGTAAAAGTCTTCGCCCGACAGATATCTGTGCGTTGGCAATGTCGGACTTTATTTTTTTAGTGGTTCAATTAGAAATCACCAGCATACGCAATACCATTCGTCTACTTTCAACTTTGGATGCAGATGGCAGACTTGGGCCTAGGGTTAAATTAGTGCTTAACCGGGTAGGTATGGTGACCGACATCAGCAGAGAAAAAGCAGTAGAACTTTTGGGCAGGCCTTTTTTCTGGGAAGTGCCCAATGATCATAAGATAATGATGGAGTCGCGAAACTCTGGTACTCCCATGGTAAAAAGCGCACCTGTAAGCAAGATCCAACATAACTTCAGCGACTTTGCTGATGCGGTATGCAGCAAAACAAAAGCGAACAAAGGGGCCAAGTCTTTTTGGCACTCCTTTTTCACCAACAAATCTTAATGAGAACACACCATGTCTAGGCTACAACGGGGATTATCAGGAATCACAGCAGGATTAAGCGGCTTGGGTGGACACCTTGGTCAGGGTAAATCATTTGATGAACTTAAACAACTCATTCATGGAAGACTTGTCGACAAGCTCGATCTCTCCAAGGTTAGCGAACTTGCTGGCGATACACTTCGAAAAGAAATCCGCGTAGTTGTAGAACGACTTTGTGATACTGAAAACCCCCTGTTAAACAGGGTTGAAAAAGAACGATTAATTGACGAGGTTTTAGATGAAACTCTCGGCCTCGGGCCACTCGAGCTGCTTTTAAAAGACTCCACCATTAGTGATATTCTTATCAATGGCCCGCATAAAATCTTTGTCGAACGAAAAGGCAAGATGACTCTTTCCGAAGTAAAGTTCCGCGATAATGACCACCTGCTTCAAATCATCGATCGCATCGTTTCCAAAATGGGAAGGCGCGTTGATGAAACCTCCCCGATGGTGGATGCCCGCCTACCCGATGGATCGCGCTTTAATGCAATCATCGCACCCTTGGCACTTGATGGCGCAACCGTAAGTATCAGGCGCTTTGGCACCAAGCCCCTCATGATGACAGATTTATTAAGCTATAATGCACTCACTCCTGAAATGGCAGTATTTCTAGAAGCATGCATCAAGGCCCGCTTGAATGTGATTATTTCTGGTGGTACTGGTTCAGGTAAAACCACGCTCTTGAATTCACTTTCAAGCTTCATTGGCAATGAAGAACGCGTTATCACCATCGAAGATGCTGCTGAACTTCAACTTCAACAAGAACATATTGTAAGGCTGGAAACTAGGCCACCAAACATCGAAGGCAAAGGCGCTATCACCGCCCGCGACCTTGTTCGTAATGCACTTCGTATGCGACCCGAGCGAGTGATCATCGGCGAATGCAGAGGTGGCGAAACTCTCGATATGCTTCAAGCCATGAATACCGGCCATGCGGGATCTATGACCACCATTCATGCTAATGCCCCAAGAGATGCTCAGGCTCGTATCGAAACTTTAGTGATGATGGCAGGGTTGGAATTACCCATCAAAGCCATGCGCCAGCAAATTTCCTCGGCTGTCGATTTGATCATTCAAGCGAACAGGTTGCAGGGCGGGCCCAGAAAAATCACCCACATAACCGAAGTGATGAACATGGAACAAGACATGATCATCATGCAGGATATTTTCCTTTACAAGCAACAAGGTTGCGATGCGAATGGCAGGGCTTTCGGGCAGTTTGAAGCCACGGGTGTACGGCCAAGTTTCGTACCCAGATTGGAAGCTGCGGGGGTGAAGTTTCCCCCCAATCTATTTCAAGAACGCGTTCTACTTAAGGATTAGGGATTCTTACCTTGGAAATTATTTACCTTATCGCTGTTCTGGCATTCTTCGCAGTCGCTGCATTAGTGATGGCTATATTCATGTTTTCCACCAAAGAACCCAACAAGGTATTGGAAAGCAGACTGGATGTGCTTGCAGGAAAAGTAACACGCGAAGAAAGCAGGCAGACAGATCTGCTTCGTAAAACCTATACAGAAACCGACCGTAATTCCCTGATTCAAGCTTTCATGCCCAGAATGATTTCCGTCGAGAAAATCTTCGAACAGGCTGATTGTAATATTCCACCCTCCACCCTGATCAGTATTTCGATAATGCTAGGGCTATCCGGAATTGGGATTCAATTGGCTGCAGGCCTGCCCTTCTATGTTGCTTTTGTTTCCATCCCTTTAATGGTAATACCTTGGGTTTGGTTGTATCAAAAACGCAGCGCAAGATTGCAAAAATTCTCCGAACAGTTTCCCGAAGCTTTGGAATTGCTTGCACGCGCGCTTCGATCTGGGCAAAGCCTGGCTGCGGGATTGCAAGTAATTGGCCAAGAGATGCTTGAACCCATTGGAGTGGAGTTTAACAAAGCATATGAAAGACAGAAACTCGGTATGCCTGTTGAAGAAACATTAAAGGAAATGTGCAATCGTGTTCCCAGCCTTGACCTCAAATTTTTTGCAACTTCCGTTGCGATTCAAAAACAAACGGGTGGCGACCTTGCTGAAATCCTCGACAAAATTGGTTACATCGTTCGTGAAAGATTCAAAATTCTGGGTCAGGTGGCAGCTCTTACAGGGGAAGGCCGCATGAGCGGTACCGTGCTATTAGCATTGCCCGTGGCTTTGTTTATTTATTTACGCATCAGCAATCCAGAATATATCCAGCCTCTTTGGACTACCGAAATAGGCCGAAAAATGCTGGCAGGTTTGGTTGTGGGGCAAATATTGGGCGCAATCACCATTAAAAAAATTGTCGACATCAAGGTTTAGAAAGGAGAGAGAAATGGTATTACCCGAATTCATGCAAGATTTAATCCCTTTAATTCTCGCTCTCCTTGTGGGTGTTGGTATCTGGAGTTTGCTTAGTTTATTTTCAGCTACAAACAAAAGCGAACAGACCGATCGATTAAAAAAACTTTCCAGCAAGGATGCAACCACCGAGGCAGAATCAACTGATTCAAAAGGCGGTATCTTCAACATGCTGTTGAAGACTGCCAAGGCTCTCGCATCGCCCATGATGCCATCTACCGAAGGCGAGCAAACTGAAATTCGCAAAGAGCTTTCCGCTGCAGGATTTCGTAGCGAAAATGCAGTCCCAATTTTTCAGGGCATGCGCTTTATCACTCTGCTTATTTTCTCTTTACCTTCCATTGCTTACTTTATTCCAGCCTATGGCATGACTTATGATGGCCTTAAGTATGTGGTTATTTTCAGTGCTATCGGCATGTACATTCCAAAAATCGGGCTATGGTATGTGCGCACAACCAGGCAACAAGAAATCTTCCTTACTCTGCCAGATATTATTGATCTATTAGTTGTTTGTGTTGAAAGCGGCTTGGGCCTTGATGCTGCACTGCGCAAAGTTTGCGATGAAATGAAGGATCATGCCAAGGTAATGGCTTCAGAACTAAGCCTTTCAAACTTCCAGCTTCAGATTGGCCGTACTAGAAAAGAAGTGCTTCGCGATTTGGGCGAAAGAAATGGCGTAGATGATTTGCGGGGCCTTACCACGATTATCATTCAAGCTGATCGCTTTGGCTCTTCGATTGCCAATGCTCTCAGGGTTCAATCCGATACGATGCGAACTAAGCGCAGGCAGATGGCGGAAGAAAAAGCTGCAAAGTGTGCAGTGCAGTTACTTTTCCCAATGTTATTTTTCATTTTCCCGGGTGTCTTCATTATTCTGGTTGGCCCTGCTGCAATCAAGATGATGATGTCTGGGGCGTTTTAATATTAATCATCAGGCCATGGATGGCCGATTGCTTATAGGTGGGATTCATACAAGGAGGTTAGTCATGGTTCAGTCGAAGTTTAACATTAACAAGAATATTTTCCTTTGCTTGGTACCTTTGTCTTTAACTTTTACAGGTTGCTTTGGCTACCGTGATGTAGTCGACCCATATTACCCAAAGCGTTACAATGTGGATGCCCGTAATTCAGTAAGGACAGCTCTTGCCCCACAAGTAAGTAATGGCAATGTGCTGGATCAAACCGTTTGGGATTTTCATTTT
>CAJCCR010000016.1 GCA_903960945.1 uncultured Planctomycetaceae bacterium | reverse complement strand
GCCACTTTTTGCAACCGCTTCAACATCCGTAACTGCAAGAATCTTCTGTACATGCTTTTCCACTAAATCCGTAGTGCTTGTTTCCTCTGGGGCTTCATCCCATTTGCTATGACTAAATGAATTTGATTCATACCGTTTCTTTACCACCTCGCCAAGTATTGCGGGAATAACTCTGCCATCGCTTCCAAAAAGTTTCATGCCATTATAAGGCGCACTATTATGGCTAGCAGTGATTTGGATTCCTCCCACTGCTTTTAAGGCAGTAATCCCGACCCCCATGGTTGGTGTAGGCACGACTCCTACATCCATAGTTTGGCAACCGCTGGCATTCAACCCCGCACAAACAGCATGCTTTAACATTCTGCCGCTGGGCCTACCATCAGTGCCAACTAGAACTAAGCCTTTTCCTAGTTGCTCTCCAAATGCGCGTGCAAATCGCATAGCAACTTCCACAGTAAGGGTTTCCCCTACAATGCCTCGGATTCCAGAAACGCTTACTATTAATCCTGCCATGCTATCTCCAGTTGTTGAATTCACCAGATTACTTTTACCAAGAGTAAGGCTTTTTATGCCAGCAGATATTCTTTAAAATTACTCTTAGTATCGACGCATTCGATTGACCCAGTGAATTCGTACAGTATGCTGAAGGTCTCAAAGACTTCTTTTTTATGAGAACTAGCAATGAATCAAGTTACAGGCGATCGCGGAAAATACATGGCTCTTATTGCTGCCCTTCTAGGGTGGATGTTTGATGGATTCGAGATGGGCCTTTTCCCCGTGGTTGCCCGACCTGCCTTGCAAGAGTTGATGGGTGATCAATTTTCTGATGCGCTCTTCGGCAGATGGTATGGGGTAATCACAGCAGCTTTTCTCGTTGGCGCTGCCACCGGTGGAGTTCTGTTCGGCTGGTTGGGCGATCGTATCGGGCGGGTTCGTGCCATGACAATAAGTATTCTTACCTATGCCATTGTTTCTGCACTTGGAGCATTTGCCCAACATCCCTGGCATCTTGTAGCAGTTCGTTTTCTTGCAGCCCTTGGCATGGGTGGGGAGTGGTCGCTTGGCGTGGCCTTGGTTATGGAAATCTGGCGTGGTAAATCGCGTGGCTTGCTTGCAGGGCTGATTGGTGCAGCAGGAAATCTCGGCTATGTCATAGTGGCCCTGCTTAGTTTGTTTCTAACTCAGGTCCATACCGCACTCGAAAGCTTATTGCAAATAGTTCATATGCCCCAGAGTTGGATTAACGCTCTTACAGCCAACTCTGGTTGGAGATTGCTTATGCTGATGGGGATATTGCCTGCTTTCCTTACCATGATTATTCGCTTTTTTGTTCCTGAATCGCACAAGTGGGAAGAGGAAAAAGAGCAGGGCCGTACCAATGGTTGGGCTACCATCGATCTTATGGGTGTCTTGTTTGGCTCGTTTGCCTGCTTCGGTATCTTGTATCTTTGGGCCATCGATTGCGACTGGGTTATGCGCGCAGTCGGAACCTGCATTCTTTTAATAGCTGTCACCATTGGCTACCTTTGGCCTATCCGCAACTATCTATCTCGCAATAACGAAACAGCTGAATTTCGCAAAGCAACAATATCCATGATGATGGTTGCTGCAGGCTTATCAGGCGTAGCCCTTCTAGGCACATGGGGCTCTGTTCTTTGGTCTGCTCCGTGGGCGGATAAACTGTCCCAAGGCATGGCAGGTGCTAAGCAATACACACAGCTTACTTCTGCATTGGGTGCTTCAATCGGATGCTTTGTGGTTGCAATCATTGGCGAGCGCTTTTCCAGACGCTGGACCTATGCTTTTTTATGTCTGATATCGCTGGGCTCTGCGCAACTCTTTTTCCGAACTAACGATTCCTTCGGCCCTTGGTTCCTTTTCACAATTTTTATCGCAGGAGCATTCACCGCTGCGTTTTATGGTTGGTTGCCTCTTTATCTTCCCGAATTGTTCCCCACTCGCATACGCGCCACAGGCCAGGGCTTTGGATTTAACTTTGGCCGTATTCTTGCTGCAATCGGTTCCTTGCAAACAGGCGCCCTGATGAACGATGTCTTTGGTGGCGATTATGGCAAAGCTTGCGCCACTATGAGTTTCATCTATCTTGCAGGCTTTTTGCTTTTGCCCCTAATGCGTGAAACCAAGGGCCAACCTCTTCCTGATTAACTTTACTTTGGGTCTGCCCCTAAGCCCAAACCGTTTAAACAACTGGTTTGCATAGAGCCATTGGTGATCTTAAAGATTCCGGGAAAGCTTTTTTCCCAGGGCGTGTTTGCAGCAGGGCAGTACTGCCTAGAATTTGCCTCGATTGCGCTAACACCTTTAACATGTGCAGCAAGGCTTGCGCTTTGTATTAACGAGGCCCCAGGGCAGGTTAGATCCTGCACACATAAAAACATTTTCATGTGCCTTGCTGCGCTTGCAAGCACCACGGATTGCGACTGCCCCTTGCAGGCTTTTAGCGCTGCGCCTGTGTACCCCATTTCTCGTGCCATTAATAGGCTTTCCAAATCCAATAACGATTCATCGATCACCACGGGTATCTGTTTGCTTGCAGCATGCATCACATTTGCCCTGCTGGCTTTTAAATCTCTTCCCGTGGGCTGCTCGATGTAGGCGATTCGGCTAAATGCTGCGGGCGATTTTTCCTTCACCTGCGCCAAAAACTCCAGAAGATATTCCACATTCTTGCACTTCTCATTGAAGTCGAGCGAATAATGCCAGGTTGATTGACCCCGCTGCTTCTGCGCTACTTCCGCTGCTTTTTCCACCCCCACTACACGGCTCACATCCCAACCCAAATCGTCCCCATTCAACTTGATTTTTAAATGAGTCAACCCATTAAACAATACCCACTCGCCCAATGTTTCAGGCAACCCATCCCCCACAGGCTTTACCACATCCTGACTGAACAACGGATCAAGTGCACCCACAAGATGGTACAAAGGCAGGCTTGCTACAGGTTCTTTCATTACATGGTCTTCAATTTTCACACCCTTGAAATTGTTACCCAAAAAACGGCCAAGGTCGTTATCAAGAAATTCCCCACTATAGGTGTGGTAGCAACTTAACTGGTGGGCTTTGCCATAGGCATCGTGCAACGCAGCATCGAAGGGGCTAGCGCAAACCAGAGTCGCAAGCGGGGGAATTGGGTCATCGAGATTTAATTTACGGCCTTCTGCCTCAGCGTTACTTAGTAGCTCTTTTTCCAACTCCCAAGTGATTTCAATCGGATGACCACTAGTTTTTGTTTTTGCATAAACCGCTCTGCAACTTTCAGCAATCGCTTTCATTGCTCCTAATGTTTTATCGTACCCCATCGTTTTGGAGGGAAATGCCCAGATGTTTCCCAAAGGCATTGAACCTTTCCCCACACTTCGTTTACCCTGCGAGGTTTCCACTTCAACCTCAGCATTCAGCATCGTAACCCTGTCTAAAGCAATACCACCAAACTTGATCAGTGTCCGGTACGAAAAATCCTCGGTGCTAAAACTTACATTTTTTATCGTGATGTCTGTAGGTCTCATGCTTTCCTCGTAGTAGAATTACTTTTGTGTATAAGAACAATATCCACGCGCTGCGCCTTTTGCGCAAGCTTTGACTTTTTTGTTTTGAAAGGTTCTTGCCATGAAACTTATTCCCTTCATCATTGCTTTAATGCTCCCTTTTCAAACCGAAGGTATCGAAGACCTACTAAAAGTCGATCAGGCCCTCCGTGGAAAAGACTATGCAAAAGCTGTTAAGCTTGCTGATGAAGCCATCGCAAAAAGCCCTAAAAATGAAAGGCTCTACTACTTACGAGGCTTGGCAAACTCTGGTTTACGCGATTATGCCGCTGCTCTCAAAGACTTTGATAATTCCCTAAAAGCCAACCCCAAATTTTACAACGCTCTCGATCAACGAGGCAGTGCTAACTTTCGTTTGGGCAACATGAAAGAAGCAGGCGCTGATTTTGATGAATACATCAAGCTTGTTCCGGATGAATACCCAGGGCATTGGCGCAGGGGCATCGTTCTTTACTACCTTGGCCGATTCAAGGAGGGAAAAGAACAATTTGAATCCTATCAAAAAGTGGAAAACAGTGATGTTGAGAATGGCGTTTGGCATTATCTTTGTTATGCCCGTGCTGAAACCCTTGAAAAAGCCCGTGCTGCGATGCTTCCCATTCAAGGCGATCGCAGGGTTCCCATGACAGAAGTCTATTTAATGTTCCAAGGGAAGTTTGCACCCGATAAAATTCTTGAGATTGCTGCTAACGCCCCTGCGGATCAGGAAAAAATCGCCCCCTTCTATGCTCATCTTTACCTCGGGCTTTACTACGAATCCATCGATGATAAGAAAAAAGCTGCTGAACATATGGAAAAAGCGGCCAAGCTTGGGCCTTTGGATCATTACATGGGTGATGTTGCAAGAGTGCATTGGAATATTCTGAAAAAAGATAAGGATCGTTAATCAGAATGGCTACGCAATCCACGATTCCTCCGCTGGATGATCCGGTGGAGAAACATATGCATAGGGAGGTTGCTTCGCTTAAAACAGGGCAGACTGTTTCCGAGGCGCTTGTAACTATTCGCAATTCCCCGCCTTTTTCATCAAATATTATTTACTTTTATGTCGTAGATGAAATTGGGAAACTTCAGGGAATCATGGCCACTCGTTCGCTTCTTCTAAGCGCACCCGAAAAACTTATCGATGATTTAATGGTTAAAAGGCCCGTTGCTATTCCCACCTTTGCAACCATCTTCGATGCATGCGAATTTTTTACCATGTATAAGTTCCTTGCTTTTCCGATAGTCGATGAACAGGGTGTTCTTGTAGGAATGCTCGATATCCGTACTTATAACGCAGAAATAAGTAGCATGAGTGAGGATCTTTCTGAGGGCCATCCCAAGAATACCTACGATGATCTTTTTCAACTTATCGGGGTTCATTGGGAAGAAGGTAAAAATTCTGGGATATGGACTGGGTTTTCCCTTCGATTTCCCTGGCTGGTTTGTAATGTCGTAGGGGGCTTAATTGCTGCTTCTCTTCTTGGGTTGTTTGAGTATGAACTTGAGAAATTTGTAGTCCTTGCACTCTTTATTCCTATCGTGCTTGCACTTGCAGAAAGTGTCGCCATTCAGTCGGTGAGTATTTCTCTTCAATCCATGCACAAGGATGGACTTACTTGGGGCAAGCTTTTTGCCAAGCTTTATCGTGAGGGATTGACTGGATTAGCTTTGGGTTTAGGAACTGCTTTGCTTGTGGTGGTCTATTCTTATCTACGGTTTTGGGATGTTCCCTTGACCGCCACTTTGCTTGTAGGAATCACAGGCGGAGTGACGCTTGCCGCTGCTGCAGGGCAGGGGGTCCCGAATATTTTGAAAATTATGAAGATGAATCCACAGGTTGCTGCGGGCCCTATCGCCCTTGTTTGTGCAGATATGGCTGCTTTGGTGTTTTACCTTCTTTCAGCAAGATTTTTCTTTGGTTAGTAAAGGGGGAGAGACTTACTAAAGCCTCGTTCATAGAATAATATTGAAGTAATTGCGCTCGTAGCTCAGGGGATAGAGCATCGGTTTCCTAAATCGAGGGTCGTAGGTTCAATTCCTACCGGGCGCACTTCTCTTTTTCTCGGTAAAACCCCTTTAACTTCTGAACTGCCAACACCTTGTAGAATCGTAAGTTTTTCTATTTCAGATTCTTGTAGACTCTCTAGGTATCCCAGAGTTTTTAATTTTTGGGCGACTTCTTGGGCGACTAAGATGTTTTGGTAGCCTTCTTGGTGGCCTAAATCGGTATTGTGGATCACCACAAGGGTTGGTTTTCGTATGACTATTTTTTGAAGTGTATTTGAGTTGCTAACCTACTTGACTGTCCTCATATCCCAAACCTTTGTGGTGTAGTTGCAATTTCCCCTGCAAGCATTTTACCTTCCACTCTAAGATGTACTAGGAATCTGTCAATCTTGTTTCATTTGCTCTCTTTGCAATGAAAATACATTTACGGTTACACAAACGGCTTCAAGAACGATGCAGGATTTAGGACTTTCGCTTTTTGGATTTGGTCCTTTTGATTACAGGAGTCTTCTTACCATCTAAAGCACCGTTAAGGAAACTAGGAGCAAGAAGAGCACCAGCGATAAGGCCAGCAACTTCAGCGACTTTATTAGTTTGATCATCTACGACAATCGGCGAACCCAACAAAGCCCCCTCAGGGTTGTTTCGATTCACAGAGGTGAAGTTAACCATCTCTTCAAAACCTTCAGGCAACTCTTGTTCGAACCAAATTTCCCTCGAATACTCACTATCTTCAATAGCGTCTTCGTTCTTAGTAGTCTCACCTAAGTTTGCAGCTACGAATTCAAAGGTGCTGATTTTTGCATCAGCTTTATTTTTGGCAGGTTGAACAGCAGGAATGTTTTTACTAAGCCTTGCCTGAACCAAGTCGGTAAGAGTGTTGGCAACCTTGGTCAAAGTTTCCTTACCTTCTTCCAACAAAGTTTTCTCGGTTTGCACCAGAATGTTTTCAACGGAGTTTTCAAATTCCGTGGGAACAACGATAGGTAGAACTTTATCAAGGATATTTGCAATTTCAGAAACCACTTGTTGTTCAGCCTGCAAAGTACTGAATATCGCTAGATCAGTACCTTTATATGCCTCAGCAAAAGATACCGAAACAAGTGATGCAG
>CAJCCR010000015.1 GCA_903960945.1 uncultured Planctomycetaceae bacterium | reverse complement strand
GAAACTGAATCGCCTATCAAAAGCACCCGGGGTAATTTGGGATCATCCTTGACATAATCCCAGGCGGATATTCGGTTGCTTAACTTCTCCGCCTGATAAATGGGAAGATAGAAACTCCCCAGATTTTTTTCGAGCACAGTTTCCCAAACCTGTTGCTCTTGGGGCAGGGTGCTTTTCCACATTTGAAACTTGTCGTTCGTAGCTTTATCTGCTGCTTTCTTTTTTGCAATTTCTTCTGCAGAGGGGGGCTCTGTTCCCTTTTTTGTGTTCTGGGCAAATGCTGGAAGAAGACAAATCATATGCACGAAAATCAGCGTTCGGACAATGCCCATGAAAAGTTTCAATCCATTATTTTTGCAAGCATTCATTTAATTGCTCCTTGGTTAGTTCGCCTTCCCAACGGCTTATCACCACCGTTGCAACACCGTTGCCGATTAAGTTGGTGATGGCTCTGCATTCACTCATAAACCGATCAATCCCAATCAATAGCGAAAGTGACTCGATGGGAATTGATGGTACTGTTGCTAAAGTTGCAGCAAGCGTGATGAATCCTGCACCTGTGACTCCACTAGAACCTTTTGAAGATATCATAGCTACTAATAGAAGAGTAAGTTGATGGCCAAGATCTAGTCGCGTATTGGTTGCCTGGGCTAGAAACACCGCCGCCATGCAAAGGTATATGTTGGTTCCATCAAGATTGAAGCTATACCCAGAGGGAATAACGAGCCCTACAGTGGATGGTGAACAACCGAGTTTAATACTTTTTTCCATCATCCCCGGGAGGGCGGTTTCTGAAGAGCTGGTGCCCAATACCAAGAGAATTTCTTCTTTGATAAAGGAAAGATAGCGGAAGATTGAAAAACCAGCGAACCAAGAAATACTTCCTAAAACTATGAAAATAAACAATGCGGAGGTGATGTAAAAACCAAGCATGAGTTCAAGTAATTTTCCAAGAGCGCCCAAACCATAGTTGCCAATCGTGAAGCCCATTGCGCCAAAAGCGCCCAAGGGTGCAAACTTTACTACCATGTTCATCAAGTTAAAAAAAACTTTGGAGCCTGTGTCAATCACATCTAAAATAGGCTTTGCTCTTTCGCCCATGAGGGAGATTGCAAATGCCATCATGATTGAAATGAAAAGTATTTGTAGCAAGTCGCCATTGAAGAAAGGTGAAAAAATCGTGGTGGGAATAATGTTGAGAAAGAAATCGATCATGCTATGCCCTTTGGCCTTTTGTGCATAACCAATGCCAAGTGATGGGTCTAAAGTGGTGGGGTCAATGTTAAATCCTTCGCCTGGTTTCAAGACATTGACCACGACCAAACCAATTAAAAGGGCGAGGGTTGAAACAATTTCGAAGTATAGAAGGGTCTTGAAACCAACCCTTCCGAGTTTCTTCATGTCGCCCATGGAAGCGATGCCATGCACCACGGTGCAGAAAATAATCGGGGCTATCATCATTTTTACAAGCTTCACAAAGGCATCGCCAAGTGGCTTGAGGGATTTGCCAATCTCAGGGAAAAATGCCCCTATAAAAATGCCCAATGCAACCCCGATCAATACTTGAATGTAAAGTATGCGGTACCAGGGTTTGCCTGTAATGGGCATGAATGATCACAGCCGTTTGTTAGAGGAATAAAAAAGCATCTTAATCTGCAAGACCTATTCAAACCAGCAAGAAGTTGCATAGGTTTGTTTACCTGGCAGGTCAAGGTAATATTCCCTCACCCCTCCGCTTCAAAAGGCAGTAGGAAACGGCCTTGGTTTATCGCGTTTAATTTGTTGATGCGTTGCCTGTTTCGCTTACTTCTTCGGGGGGCCTTCTTTTGCCTTAAGGCTTGCGATGGCTTCCTTCATCTTTTCCTGGGCTGATTTATTTTCTTGTAATTCCCTGACGTTGAAGGCGGGCAACAATTTATCCCAGACGAGGTTCAACTGGGCCTGCATGTTTCCCGTGTGCGCGGTGATTGCGATTACCGCATCTTGTTCTGGAAGAACAATGCAGAACTGCCCGCTGGCACCATCGCCCCGGTAGGCGCCATGCCTGCATTGCCAAAACTGGTAACCATAGCCTTGGCCCCAATCGCTGTTGGGCTTGGGTCCATTTTCAACTTGCTTGCCCGTGGCTGCTTCGACCCAAGCTTGGGGCACTAACTGCTTGCCATTCCATTTTCCTTTTTGCAAATAGAGTTGTCCAAACTTGGCGATATCTTCAGTGGTGATAAAGAGCCCCCAACCGCCAAGGGTAATGCCTTGTGGGCTGGTTCCCCAGGTGGGATTTTTGATTCCCAGCGGTTCAAACAGTCTGGGTTGTAGATACTCAAGAACAGTTTTACCGGTTACTTTTTGAACAATTGCAGAAAGTGTGTAGGTCGCTTGGGAGTTGTAAACAAATTTGGAGCCTGGCTTATGGGGTACAGGGTGTGCTAGGAAAGTTTTTACCCAGATATCCTGTGGCCCGGGTTT
>CAJCCR010000014.1 GCA_903960945.1 uncultured Planctomycetaceae bacterium | reverse complement strand
TTCTTGAACTTAACCAATGAAAAGTCAGGTTCGACCCCAGTGGTATCACAATCCATTACCAATCCAATGGTTCCAGTTGGCGCAATACATGTAACTTGTGCATTACGGAAACCATGTTTCTCGCCAAGAGAAAGCATCAGGTCGGCTTCATTTCTGGCAGCATCGAGAAGATAGCCAGGGCACTTGGATGGATCAATTTCGACGGGGGTAATGGTAAGGCCTTCGTATTCAGCAGCATTGGTTTTAAAGGCTGCCCTACGGTGATTTCGAATCACACGAAGCATCGCTTGTTTATTAGCTTCGTATCTTGAAAAAGGCCCAACTTCAGATGCAATGCGGGCAGACATTACATAGGCAGCGTTATGCAAAATAGCAGATAAAGCGCCACACCACGCACGACCTTCAGGGGAGTCATAGGGAATGCCCTGAACCATGAGGAGGGTGCCAAGGTTTGCATATCCTAGGCCCAAAGTGCGGAAGTCATACGACTTTTGTGCAACAGGGATACTAGGGAACTGTGCCATGTATACAGAGATTTCGAGAACCAAAGTCCAAAGGTAGCAACCATGTTTATAAGATTCGACATCAAACATGCCTGTTGAATTGTCATAAAACTTGATCATGTTTAATGATGCAAGATTACAAGCAGTATCATCAAGGAACATGTATTCACTGCAAGGATTGGAAGCATTAATGCGACCATCTGCAGGGCAAGTATGCCATTCATTAATCGTGGTATCAAATTGAACGCCTGGATCTGCACACATCCAAGCAGCATTACAGATTTGGTCATAAAGATCTGCTGCCTTCAAAGTTTCGCAAGGCTTCGGATCGCGACCAGCCTTTAGGGCTTTTTCTTTTTCCGTGCGGAAATAAAGAGGCCAATCGCCATTATTGATAACCGCTTGCATGAACTTGTTGTCAATGCGAACTGAATTGTTACTATTTTGACCCGATACCGTAGCATAAGCTTTTGAATTCCAATCGGTGTCATACTCATCAAATGCAATTGCAGTAGCACCAAGTTTGGCCAATTGAACAGATCGCTCGATGTAGTTGGCAGGAACCAAAAACTTAGTTGCATTTAACACTGCTTTTCGCAGGGTCTGGTTCTTCTTGACATCAAATCGTTCAGCCATTTTGGGCCAAGCATGGCAAGCCTTGATGATTGCGTTCAGTTCTCGAGATAGCAACTTGGAGCCCACTACTAACGATGCGACTTTTTGCTCTTCTACGACTTTCCAATTAATGAAATCCTGAATATCAGGGTGATCTAGATCAAGAACAACCATCTTGGCAGCTCGGCGAGTTGTACCGCCGGACTTTATTGCACCTGCAGCACGATCACCAATCCTAAGGAAACTCATCAACCCGCTAGAGCGACCGCCGCCAGATAAAGGTTCGGCTTCGCCTCGAAGGTTGGAAAAATTGCTACCTGTACCAGAACCATATTTGAAAATTCGAGCTTCACGAACCCAAAGGTCCATGATGCCGCCTTCATTGACGAGATCATCTTCGATAGATTGGATAAAGCAGGCATGCGGGGCAGGATGTTCGTAAGCGGAAGTAGAACGAACCATATTGCCGGAGGTGGGGTCTACTCGATAATGGCCTTGTGCAGGACCATCAATGCCATAAGCCCAATTTAAGCCAGTGTTAAACCATTGTGGAGAATTAGGGGCAGCCATTTGATTGGCAAGCATGAAACAAATTTCGTCGTGGAAAGTTTGGGCATCCTGAGGAGTAGAGAAATAACCACCCTTCCAGCCCCAATAAGCCCAGCAACCAGCCAATCTTCGAAATACCTGCCTGCTATCTGTTTCGCAAAGATCGCGGGTATCACCATCAGCGGGTATGCTGCGTTGCAAGAATTCTGGAACACCCTCTTCATGCACCTTAGATGAATTCCGGGGCAGTCCATTCTTGCGGAAGTATTTTTGTGCTAAAATATCAGTAGCAACCTGAGACCATTTCTCAGGAACCATAACATCTTTCATTTCAAACACGGATTTGCCATCCGGGTTCACGATTTTTGAAGTTCGTGGAACAAATTTGATTGACGCAAAGGGATCCATACCCTCAACGGTGAAGTTACGATTTATACGCATTAATATCCTATTCTTTCATTTCTTACGCAGGGGTCGCCACCATCCATAGTAACACGACTGTTCGACGGGAAGAACCTGCTACTTTACTTGAACCGAGGTGTGTATCCTAATGACGATTCATCAAATGTACACAATAAAATTTAATAAAAAAACCGATTGTTCCGAAGCCATTATTATTTCGGGGTTTGCGACCCAAATAAAAAATTATTGTGGGGGTTGTGACCCTAGAACAAAGGGAAGAGTCAGACCTTTCTGGTCTTGGTACTTTCCTTTTTTATCCGCATAACTTGTTTTGCACATCGCACTACCTTTGAAAAACAGAATCTGGGCAATGCCTTCATTTGCATATATTTTAGCAGGAAGTGGGGTGGTATTGCTAATTTCGATGGTAACCCTGCCACGCCATTCGGGCTCTAACGGGGTAACATTCACAATTATACCGCAGCGGGCATAAGTGCTTTTGCCAACACAAACAGCGATGATATCCCTTGGAATTTCAAGGTACTCAACTGTTTCGGCCAAGGCAAAACTATTAGGAGGTATAAGACAATAATCGGCTTCGATATCGACAAAAGAGGCGGGGTCGAAATTCTTCGGGTCAACCACCGTGCAACGAGCGTTGGTAAAAACCTTAAAATGCCTATCAACCCGTACATCGTAACCATAACTCGTAACACCATAAGAAATCAAACCTTTGCGGCCTGAACATTCTTCAAAGGGCACGATCTTAATATTTTCTTTGATCATCCAGTCAGGTAAAACAGACATGTTTTGTTCCTCAGTTCCAAATAAACACTTCATTAAACACAAGAATTATCATCGGGATGAAATACAAGTGTAAGCCACATACATAGGCACCATAGACTTAAAGATGTTTATCCTTTCCAAAGTAGAAATCAACTAAGAAGTTTTGGAATTTATTCTGAGATGTTTGAACCACTTGTCTTTAAGCCCGAATATTTATTTACAGAATTTAAATTGTTGCAAATAATCTTCTTGGCAAAAATAGATTTTCTGTGCATGATGACAAAAGAATTACAAAAAAAGAGTTTCAGTATTGCGTCCCGCCTGTTAAAAATACAGTTAGAAAGAATAGCTTTTTGTTTAGATCTGCGAATTGTTAAACCTGTTTTCAAAGTATGAAGGATGATCATGAATTCTGAACCTATTCCAGCTGAAACATCTACCTCCAACTTACCAACTAAAAAGTCTTCCCCCAAATGGTTTAACTATTTGGTGCCGGTTGCAACCTTGCTAGGTTTGGCACTGCTCGGAAGGTATTTTTATATTCCAGGAAATACTCAAGCATTAGCTCAGGTTCCTGCTGAAAAAGCTGTCGTACAAGATAAAGAAAAAGCGAAAACTGAAAAAGTTGCTGCCCCTGAATTTGAAGGTGGCGTTGCTTGGCTTAACACTGCAAAACCTATCAGCATCAAAGATCTTAAAGGTAAAATCGTTCTTTTGGACTTCTGGACCCTTTGTTGCATCAACTGCATCCACACCCTTCCCGACCTCGCAAAGCTTGAGAAAAAATACGCCAACGAACTTGTCGTAATCGGCGTTCACTCTGCAAAGTTTGAAAACGAAAAAGAAACAGAAAGCATCCGCAAGGCAATTGCCCGCTACGAAATCAAACACCCCGTAGTTAATGATGCCAACATGAAAATCTGGCGAACTTATGGTGTTAACTCTTGGCCAACCTTGGTCCTCTTGGATTCCGAAGGTAACTTTGTTGCAAAAGGCTCAGGCGAAGGCTTGCACGATGCGGTCGACTTGGCAATTGCAAAGCTAGTAAAGTCAGGCAGAGAAAATAAAACACTTAATGAAAAACCAATCGACTTTGGCCAATCTGTGGAAAAAGCCACTTCACCTCTTTACTTCCCCGGAAAAGTCTTGGCAGATGCAGAATCTAAACGCATTTTTATTGCTGACAGCACCAACCATAGAGTTATTATCACTGATCTTGAGGGCAAGGCTCTTGCAACAATCGGCCAAGGTGGCAAACCTGGATTCAAAAATGGATCCTACACCGAAGCAATGTTTGATGATCCTCAGGGTATGGCCCTAATGGGCGATGACCTTTACCTCGCTGACAGAAAGAACCATTTAGTTAGAAAAATAGATCTGAAAAAACAAACTGTTTCGACTGCTGCTGGAACAGGCAAACAAGGCCATGACCGTGATACTGGCGGTATCGCTACTTTGGTTGGCCTTAACAGCCCTTGGGATTTACTCCGTAAAGGCGATACTCTTTTCATCGCTTTGGCTGGGCATCATCAAATCTGGACACTCGATTTGAAATTCAAAAAGCTCCTTCCTTATGCGGGCAATGGTAGAGAAACTCTTAAAGATGGTCCGCTTGCTTCTTCCAGTTTTGCTCAACCCAGCGGGTTAACCACCGATGGAACCAACCTATTTGTTGCAGATAGCGAAATCAGCTCTATTCGCTCACTTCCGTTAGATGGTAAAGGCAATGTTAAAACCCTTGTTGGCCTTGGCCTTTTTGATTTCGGTGACATCGACGGATTTGGCGATGAAGTGCGAATCCAGCATGCTTTGGGCGTCGCTTGGCATGAGGGCCTGATTTATATTGCAGACACCTACAATAGCAAAATCAAAACCCTTGATCCTAAAACCCGAGAATGCAAAAATTATCTTTCCAGCACCAAAACCGGTTGGATGGGCGGCCCCATGTTCAATGAACCCGCAGGCATTAATATTTCGGGCGGGATGATTTATATCGCTGATACCAACGCCCACCGCATTCAAGTGGTGGATTTAAAAACAAAAACTGTTAGCACACTTAAAATTACCGGTGTCGATATCGTACCAAGGTAATCAAGCACAACTTGCAACCTAGATAGTTTTACAACCATCATCTAATGAAAATGATTATCCATGATGCAATTGAGATCTTTATTTGTAATTGCAGTGCTTATTCTTGCCTCTGCTTTTTATGTGGTGGGGCAAACCCCTGAAAAAATCGCACCGCCCGCTACTGCATCACGAATCGATTTCTCCGCAACCTTAGGCGCAGTAGACCCTTTTTCTGATTCCAATATCGAAGAGCCAAAAGAACTTGCCGTTCGCAGAGGCGAAGTTCTTATACTGCGTATCCAAGGAACCCCAAAAACGGGATTTCACACCTACCCCATTACTCAACGATCTGAAAACCAAGACGAGAACGGTCTCTCAAAACTTACCTTCAAAAACAACCCGGTATTCTCTCCTATATATCCTCTCAAGGAATCTGAGCCTGAATGGAAAGAAGAAGGGGTGCTTGGCTACTTCCTTGAATTTGAAAAACCATTCACTTGGACCCAGGAAATCTACATTCAACCCGATGCCATGTTAGGAAAAACCGAACTTAACTTTTCAATCAAGTTGCAGGTTTGCGATTCCAAATGTGTTTGGGGAGAACACCAATTTAGCATCCCTGTATCTGTATCCAAAGCAGACCCACTCGAACCTTCTCAAGATCTTAAACAAAAACTCACCATTAAAGAGGCCCCTCCAAAGATTGTCGCAGATCCTAAAAGCAACAATCCAAAAGGCAACAAACAGCAAACTAATACAGACAACTCCAAGACTACAACTGAAGGATTATTGGCATTTGCACTACAGGGAATGTTTTGGGGGGCTATCTCACTCGTAACGCCCTGCGTTTTCCCAATGATTCCCATCACGGTAAGTTACTTCCTCAAGCAATCAGAAAAAACCCATCACAGGCC
>CAJCCR010000013.1 GCA_903960945.1 uncultured Planctomycetaceae bacterium | reverse complement strand
TGCTGGAAGGCTGTCTGCATAGTGGGCAGGCCATTTCCCAGCACCATTTCTCCAGCCAAACTCGGCGCCACTTGTAACATGACAAATTCTTGTAGGGCGATACCAAGGGGTGTTGAAATCCCATTCCATATCAGCATCGTAAGTAAATAATTCGCCCTGCCTGTTAAAAGCGGCATCGTATTCATTACGAAATCCAACACCCATTATTTCCCAATTCTTAGCATCAGGATCAATCTTGTAAATGGTTCCGCCTGGCCCCATTACCCCTGCCATGAATCCCCTGCCATCTGGCATGCGGGGAAGCAGATGATCTTCACCCCATCGAACTGGAACCTTACTAGATTTAAATTCAACCATCTTGGTTTGATTACCGACAACTACAACAAGGCTTTTACCATCGGGAGAAAGCAAAATGGCATGAGGGCCATGCTCACCACCGCCAGAAAACTTCTGCAGCATGGTGACCTGATCTAATTGATCATCGCCATCGGTATCTCGCACTCGATACAAGCCATGTTCATACTTACCTCCCTTATTGACCATCACATAAAGGCTGTTAAAAGCCCAGAGAAGCCCTTGAGCTTCGCCAATATCAGCAGGTATTTTTTCAACTAGGGTAGGAGTTTTTGAATCACCAACCGGGGGAGGTGTAACGCGGAAAAGCCCGCCATTCTGATCTGAAACAATTAAACGACCTTTGGGGTCGGTACACATTGAAACCCATGAGCCTTGTGTGGCTGCGGGAACCGAATGAAGAAGCTCGACTTTAAAACCTTTGAGGGTTTTGATTTGGGCAGGAGAAGTAGCTGGCGGTTCTTTACCCGCCAGCTTAGGATCTTCTGGTTCTTTCTTTTTGCCTTGTTTAGTTAGTTGTTTTTTTTTTCAACAGGGCTGCCAGCTAACTTCTTAAGCGTTAATTCCTTAAATTGCACTGTCATTACTGGGCCAACATGTATTTGAAGTGCAAGAACTCCGCTCTTCAAAGCCTTGGGTGATTCATCAAGAATTTCAGCAGTTACATTGCCATTGATCATATGCACCAGTTTGTTGCCATTGGCGATGATCACTAAATCATTCCAGTCATCTTTTTTGATAGCAGCTTGAAGCTCTGCAGAAGACTTTTCAGTCTTTCCTACAACTTCTTTCTTGTTTTCAGCGTTCCACTTTACCTTTTCGCCACGGCCACACATAATACCTCGACCACCAGCAATACCACCTTCATCATAAAGAATGCCAGAGAAAGTAGCGCCAGCTTCAAAGTCACCTTGGTAGCCACCAACCCTAGGTCCAAACTCGCCTTGGCCCATTACCTTGCTGCGATATTGGATACCAGAGTTACCGCCAACAATCTTATACTTACATTTGAATTCAAAATCACTGACCTCGCCACCTTTCCAAACCAAAAAAGTATTATGCTTGAGTTTGTTGTGGGGTTCGTTGCCTGTTTTGCCAGTAATTACTCCATCTTCCACGGACCAAAGCTTAGGGTTTCCTTCCCAGCCGGTGAGATCTTTACCGTTAAAGATTGAAGTTGTTTCTTCTGCAGAATAAGCAGTAAGAGCAAATACGAAACCTACAAGCAAAATCGAAAGGATTCTCATGATCAAACTCCGGTGAAATACAAAACAAAGGCGGGAACTATCATCGCAATAATAACACGACCTTACGAACTGTCTAAGATAATGCAGTTTAAAATAAGAATCCAGCATTAGTTTTGAGATTATGACAAATATTTTAATGCAGGCTTTGCAAGTTAAATATTGAACCATAATCGCTAACAATCTATGCTAAACATTGAAGTCGTTTTCCTTTCGACATCCTTAATATTTGTTTCAGGGGCAATAGTATGAGTGCAAAGAAGTGGAATGTAGCAATGGTAGGTTTGGGTTTTGGTGCAGAATTCATGCCAATCTACCAGAATCACCCTCTTGGAAATATTTATGCCATCTGCCAACGAAACAAGGAAAAGTTGAACAAAATTGGCGACACCTTCAAGATTGAGAAACGCTTTACTAGCTACGAAGATGTTTTAAAAGACCCAAATGTAGATTTCGTCCACATCAATTCCCCCATTCCTGATCATGCGCCTATGTCCATCGCTGCCCTCAAAGCGGGCAAACATGTTATGTGTACCGTACCGATGGCAACCACCGTTGAAGAATGCAAAGTCATCGTTGATCTGGTAAAAAAAACCGGCCTTAAATACATGATGGCAGAAACAGTTGTTTACTCACGCGAATTCCTTTTCATCAAGGAAATGTTCCAAAAGGGCGAACTTGGAAAAATTCAATACATGGCTGCTTCCCACCCACAAGATATGGATGGATGGCCTGACTACTGGCAGAAAATGATCCCGATGCATTACGCAACCCATGTTGTCAGCCCATGCCTCGGATTGGTAAATGGTAAAGCTGAAAATGTTAGTTGCTTTGGTTCGGGCACGGTAAGGGAAGAAATCCAAAAAATCTCAGGCAACAAGTTCGCTGTCGAATCCTGCCATATCAAAATCAAGGATTCTGATATCGCATGCCATATATGGAGGTTCTTATACGACACAGCAAGGCAATACCGCGAGAGTTTTGATGTATATGGCACTAAGAAAAGCTTTGAATGGAGCTTGGTCGAACATGAGCCACATATCATTCACACTGCTAAAAAGCCCGAACCTGAAATCCCAAGCAAAATAACTGTTCCAGATTTTGCGCACTTGCTACCTGAGCCCATTAGAAGATTCACCCTTCCTTCTGAAATTCATGATGCAGGGCACCTTTCATTCTTACAGGGCGGTGGGCATGGCGGTTCACACCCACACATGGTCAACGAATTCTTGAACGCCCTAGCGGACAACCGCGACCCATGGCCCAATGCTACTCAAAGCGCAAACTGGACCTGTGTTGGTATTCTTGCGCATGAATCCGCATTACAAGGTGGCAAAGTGTTAAACCTGCCCGATTTCACACTATAAATAATATTGGATCAGTAGCTTTCAATTTAAAGGCCTTAAACATGAAAAAGTTTACTTTCAGCGTTTCAATTCTTGTGGCGGTAGTGTTTGGCCTTGGAATAAAATCCGGGATCCGGGCGCAGGATAACAAAATTAAACTGTTATTCTTAGGCGACAATGGGCACCATAAACCCAACGATCGCTTTCGGCAAATTCAGCCTGTACTTGCAGCCAAGGGTATTGACCTTGTCTACACAGACAAAGTGGAAAGCCTGACACCCAAGATTCTCAACTCTTATCAAGGGCTGGTTATTTTCGCCAACTTGACAACGCTTTCGCCTGAGCAAGAAAAAGCAATGCTCGATTATGTTGAACAAGGCAACGCACTGATCCCATTACATTGCGCTAGTTACTGCTTTTTAAATTCTCCTAAATACATCGATCTTGTTGGAGCTCAATTTTCAAAACATGGCACGGGCACTTTCCGGGTTGAAAACATTCTTCCCGCCCACCCAATCATGAAGGATTACAAAAGTTTTGAAAGTTGGGATGAAACTTATGTTCACACCAAACATAATCCCAAGGATCGTATAGTCCTTGAAGAAAGAAAAGATGCTTCAGGGTCTGAACCTTGGACTTGGGTGCGAACCCAAGGTAAGGGGAAAGTTTTCTATACAGCCTGGGGCCATGATGCCCGAACTTGGTCCAACCCAGGATTTCAAAATCTTCTCGAACGCGGCATTCGATGGGCAACGAATGGCGACCTCTCTAAAGTTCCAGCTTTTTCTGATCAAACCCTGATGACTGAACTTCCTAAAAACCTTAAGCCATTTGATTATGTTGAAGCCGATGTGCCTTTTTACCCTGCAAACAAACAATGGGGAAAAATGGGCGATAACATCCGCAAAATGCAAAAACCCCTTGAGCCTAAAGAGGCGCAAAAACACTATATCGTTCCCGAGGGATTCGAACTTAAACTCTTCGCTTCTGAACCTGATCTAGAAGGTAAACCCATTGCGATGAATTGGGATGAGCGTGGCCGGTTATGGGTCGCACTCACCATTGATTACCCCAACGAACTTCAACCTTCAGGCCAAGGCAGAGATAAGATCGTTATCTGCGAAGATACCAATGGCGACAATGTTGCAGATAAATTCACAACCTTTGCAGACAAGCTTAGTATTCCCACAAGTTTGATTTTCGCAAACGGCGGCGTCATTGTGCACCAGGCCCCAGATACTCTTTTTCTTAAAGACTCTAATGGTGATGACAAAGCCGATGAACGCAAAGTTCTTTTCACAGGTTGGAGCACAGGCGACACCCACGCCGGGCCAAGTAATCTAAACTACGGACTGGATAACTGGATCTACGGCATGGTTGGATACTCTGGCTTCGTAGGAACCGTAGGAGATGAAAAACAATCATTCCGTACCGGGTTCTACCGCATGAAGCCCGATGGTTCTAAAATCGAATTCCTTCGCAACACCAACAATAATTCTTGGGGAGTTGGCCTCAGCGAAGAAGGGATTCTTTTTGGTTCCACCGCAAATGGTAACCCGAGTGTGCACCTGCCCATTCCCAACCGTTATTATGAAAAAGTTCGTGGCTGGTCTAGCAGCGTTCTCGAAGGCATCGCAGGTAGCGCCCCAATCCACCCCATCACCAAACAAATCAGGCAGGTGGATCATCACGATAAGTTTACTGCCGCAGCAGGCCATGCACTTTATACCGCCCGAAACTACCCTTCCGATTTTTGGAACAAAACGGCATTTGTAACTGAACCTACAGGGCATTTAGTTGCAACTTTCCCCATCACTCCTGAAGGCGCAAGCTTCACTTCCCGCAATGCATTCAACTTGGTTGCAAGTGATGACGAATGGAGTTCACCTATCGTTGCAGAAGTTGGCCCGGATGCAAATGTATGGGTCATCGATTGGTACAATTATATCGTGCAACATAATCCCACTCCCGCTGGATTCAAAACTGGGAAAGGCAACGCTTACGAAACTAACTTGCGCGACAAAAAGCATGGCCGTATTTACAGGCTTATTCATAAAGATGGCAAAAATAATCCCTCATTAAATCTAGCAACTGCAGAATCCAGCAAACTTGTTGAGACTCTTCGAAACGATAACTTCTTTTGGCGCAGGCATGCTCAAAGGCTTCTAGTTGAAAAGCAAAGTAAAGATGCCATCCCTGCCCTTATAGAACTTGCCAAAGAAACAAAAATCGATGGTGCAGGATTAACCCCTTGCGTGATTCATGCGCTTTGGACTCTGAAAGGCCTAGGCGCCCTCGAAGAAGAAAACTCACCTGCAACGAAAGTCGCACTTGCTGCACTTACCCACGCCTCTGCAGGTGTAAGATTAAACGCCTTGAAAGTTCTTCCTTTAAAAACTAGCTCGATTGATGCAATCCTTAAGGCAAACCTTTTGGATGATGCCAATGCACAGGTTCGACTTGCAACCCTTTTGGCTTTATCCGATATGCCCCCTTCCGAGCAATCAAGTAAGGCAATTGCCCAACTGCTTAAGTCACCTAAACGCCCTTTGGATAAATGGCTGCTTGATGGTGTCACCACTGCAGCAGCAAACAATGATGTACTTTTCCTAAATTCCGTAACGGAGAAAAATGCACCGCCCTCAATTGAATTATTAACAATAATTGAACGAGTTGCAGAGCATCATGCCCGGGGCAAGCCTGACGAAGGTATTGCCAATCTGCTTGAAAAGCTTTTGCAATCTGAACCGCTAATTCAAACAGCCACACTCAAGGGCCTAGCACGAGGCTGGCCCGCAAACCAACCCCCAAAATTAGATGACCGAACTGAAAAAGCCCTTAAGGATCTCTTCGTTGTTCTACCCATTGCAGCTAGGGGGCAACTCGCCCAGCTAGGGAAGAAATGGGGCAGTAAATCCCTCGCAGAACAATCGAAGGTGATCGTACAAGGCTTCTTAAAAGCCGCATCCGACACCAAGCAAACCGATATCGAACGAATCTCTTCCGCAAAACAAGCGTGTGAATTTGGCTCATCAGATCCTGCTGTTGCAAAAGCGATACTAGAATTGATCACGGCACAACTTTCCCCCGAAGTTGGGCTAGGAATGCTTGAAGCTGTATCACTTTCTGATCAAGCAGAAATAGGAAATGCAATGGTAGAACGCTTTCCTGATTGGACACCTAATCTAAGGCAGACTGCGATTCGTATACTTCTTTCCAGAGCCATCTGGACTGAAGCATTAATCGCCTCGCTGGAAAACAACAAACTAAGAATCTCCGAATTAAGCCTCGATCAAAAGCAGGCTCTTTTGCAAACCGGTAACAAGAAAATCACCGATAAAGCAAAAGTCATACTCGCCCGTGGGGGTGGTTTGCCAAACGCTGACAGGCAAAAAGTCATCGAAGATTACATGTTTGCAACGACTCAATCCGGTGATTCAAACGCGGGTAAAGTTGTTTACAAAAACCAGTGCTCCAAATGCCATCAGCATCAGGGTGAAGGAGTGAAAATCGGCCCAGATTTGACAGGCATGGCTGCACACCCCAAAAAAGAATTACTCATCCACATCATGGATCCCAACAGGGATGTTGAGGGTAATTTCCGACAGTATATTGTTTCCACCAAAGCCGGAAAAATACTTACCGGCATGCTTGCTTCAGAAACAAAATCCTTCATCGAACTGATTGATACCGAAGCAAAAAAACAAACCGTTCTGCGTGAAGATATTGATGAGATCAAAGCATCCGATCGTTCGCTCATGCCCGAAGGTTTTGAAAAACAACTTTCAAAATCCGATCTCGTCAACCTTCTCGAATTCCTTACGCAACGAGGCAAGTTCCTTCCGCTACCGTTAGATAAAATTGCAACCATCGTAAGCACCAAGGGCATGTTTCATGGTGAAGAACCAGATGTTGAAAGACTCATATTCCCAGATTGGAAGCCTAAGGTTTTCCAGGGCGTACCTTTTAATTTGGTTGATCCACAAGGCAATAAATATCCCAATGTGATCATGCTGCATGGAACCAACGGCACCATTCCACCAAAAATGCCCAAGCAGGTTAAACTTGCATGCAATGGCCCCGCCAGCGCCATCCATTTGTTAAGTGGGATTAGCGGTTGGGGATTCCCTGCAACCCCAAAGGGTTCAGTCTCCATGATTGTCAGACTTCATTATGCTGATGGAAAAACCGAAGATCATTTATTGAAGAATGGCGAGGTCTTTGCAGATTACATCCGTAAAATTGATGTGCCCGATTCAACATTTGCATTTGCATTGCGAGGCCAGCAAATCCGCTATCTTGCTGTTCGTCCCAAAAGGCCGACTGAAATCATCACGGATATTGAATTTGTTAAAGGCCCAGACTCAACCTCACCAATAGTGATGGCGGTCACCGTTGAGGGACCTGAAAGCAAAGATAAGCCTCAGTAAAGAAGGAACCTTAGAGCTATTTGCCAACAGATAGGGCAACTCTTTTACCATCTTGCGTTTTGATCAAAAAAGAGCCTGACAGGGTAGACCTGACAGGCTTTTTATTTTGCGGAGTATACTCTGCATCAATTTCAACCGTATAGGAACTCTTGCTTGTCTCCAGCACTTTAAGGCTAACTTTAGATCCAGGAATGGGGTTCATCGTAAGGGGGATTTTTGCCACCGCATCTTCCAGAAGAAAACCTAACACTATTTCCTGGGCAGACATCGCAAGATTTTGCACCTTGGTTTCAAGATTGATTTGCTCAAACTTCTTTCGGGTAGAAAGTTCCTGCACAACAACCGACACCAACAAAGCAGAAGTCAACGCCATCAACACCAAGCAAGTTATAAGCGCAACACCTCTTCGTTGATCACTTGAAGCCTTTATGATGATCATTTTTGGGCTCCATTCAGACTGGCACGGAAACTTAATGTCCGTTCCCTGGTTATAATGGAATCAGCTTTATCAAGGCAATTAAGTTCCACCATTAACCCATCATTCAACAATTGAAATGAAACATCATACACCCCCATCAAGCGCTGTTTTCCTTCAAGGCTTTTACGCATGAACGCACCATTTTCAACCTCATAAGTAATTTGGCCCCCAGATAGAAGCACCAATTTTAAACCCGTCATTTTATTCGCGTTGGTTGTAATTACTGCAGATGAAGATACATGGACATCGCTTCGAAAAAGGTTGGCTAGGGCTGCAACCTCCATGTTCCTATTTGCCAATCTGATTTCCGTGGAGGAAAAATACATCAGGCCGATGATCATCGTAGTCGCAATCAACATCACAACGCCAAGCAATGCCATCACAACAACCATTTCGATCAGGGTGAATGCGTTTTTAGTTTTGGATTTATCTAACATCATTTTCCACCCTGTAACGCAATAGATCTTGGCGCAATCGAAGTAGTGAGCATGCATTCTTTAGGGTCAAAATTCCGCCCGTAATCCCAACGCACCACCACTTCAACATCCTTGATCAACTTGAATTCTTTTGAGGGCGTAACCTTTACCGTTATTACAGAACCAGGCGGCAACGATTTATACCGACGGGTGTCCTGTACCATTTCCGCCCACTTTTCATCCAGCTTTTCCCAAGGCGTGCTGCGGGCCTCCTCAAGGATATTTATGCCCGCCTGATTGCCAAGAAATACATTGCTATTACGATGCCTTTCGTGAAAACACCAAGTGGTTGTTTGCGCTATCACCACCATAACGATGGCTAAAATAGAAAACGAAGCTATGATTTCTACGAGGGTAAAACCCCTTCGCCTTGATTTAGTGATGTTTGGTTTTATGTTCACGATAACTCCACCATCATTTTTATCAGTGGCATGAACATGGCAATTGCAATAAAGCCAACCATTACGCCTAAAAGCAACATTAATAAAGGAAAGACAACCAAAGAGAAGCGCTGTGCAAACAATGAAGCTAGGCGCAACCTTTGATTTCCGATTTCTTCCAATGCCCAGGGAAGATTATTCACTTTTTGGGCAGATTGAACAAAGGGTTTCATGGATTTAGGCAACCAACCGGAAGTATCGAGACTATCTTCAAGCGAGTGGCCCAATTTGATAGAAGAATTAAGCTTTACCAACTGTTTTTGGGAAGGCCCGGAAAAACAGTTCGTCTCTTCCAGAAAAGTGAGTGCCTTCGAAACCACAACTTGCCCCTGCAAGGTGATACCCAGCATTTTCAAAAAATTCCCCTGCAGGTGGATTCGATAAATAGAGCCAACAATAGGGAAATACCATCTAGCGGTCATATTCCAAAAAGGCAGTAGTGAAATAAAAACAACAAGGACCACAAAAAAAATCCAAAATAATGGAGAAAGCTCAGCAACGATATCACCTCGATGGCCAAAGGTAGGCAACCATTTGAAAACATTCAAAAGCAAAGTAGTAACCCAAGGAAGGGAGCAATCAAAATCTTTAAAAAGGCGCTCAAATTTAGGAGCAATAAAAACCATAAAAAAGACTGCAACATTAATTGTTGAAATCACCATAAAAAACAAGTATGCCATGCGAGGTAAAACAGTGAGCCAGAAAAGATCCTTCTGCCAGCGCCCGATAATCGAAAGACATGCAGAAAAATTTCCCGTGACTTCGCCTAGAGAAAGTGCAAGAAATACCTCCTGCGAAACCAACTCGGGGTACACCCTTAAGGCCTTGGTCAAAGAAAAACCCTGCTGCAATAGTTCGATCAATCCCGCAACTCTTTTATCAAAGCGCCAAAACTTGTAGTAAATCAAGTAATAAGCTGGGTTCATAAACGAAAGAAAGCAAATAATCATAAATTCGCGAAAGTAACCTTTGGGCCTATCCTGCAAGTAGGCTGTCAACATTGGGATGATTGGCTTATCGGACTCAAAAGCAGATTGCAAAAGGTTGTGAAACTCTTCCTGCCTGACATGCCGGTAGTAGAAAAAGGAAACCAGGGCCCATATCGAAAAAGCGAAGAACAGCATGGCGTAATAGAATGCAAGCAACTGTAGGCGGGCAATGCACAACGAAACAACAACCAAAACAGGGAACAACAACCCTGCGAGGATCAGAATGACAAACAAGATTGTGTGTGTTTTCTTTTGGTTCATGTGGGTTTAAATTCAAGTTAAAAAAAGCACCCTAATTACTCAATCCTTGAAGCAAATTTATCAGGGGAAGAAAAACCGCAAACACAAAAATTGAGGTAATAAATCCCGCACACAATACAACCAGCAAAGGTGGAAAAATACTTTGAACCATTTGTGAGCGCACCGCAACCTGCCTGGCATACATTTGCGCAGCTTGCTTCAATGTTTGAGACAGATTCCCGTTTAATTCCCCCATACCTGCCATCCATGAAACAACTTCTGGGAGGATTTTAAATTCTTTAAGCGCCTGCGCAAGGGAAGAGCCCTGACGCAATTTTTCAGCAATCTTAATCCCACCTGATTTCAAAATCGGATCTGAACCGGCTTGAGCGGCAAGCTCAAAGGCTTCGGGCAATGGCATTTGATTTTCAATTAGAATTGCAAGCAAATCGGTAAATGCAGCCAACCTTGCAGAGCGAATTAAAACCCCAAATACTGGAAGTGAATAAATCATTCTGGCCCAATTACAACGCCCTGCCTCGGTTGCATTAAACACTTGGCGCAACCCAATGGCTGATATCCCAATCACGCCCAAAGGAATTACCAGTGTTGGTATCGGATTTCGGCAAACATCAACAATCAATTGGGTAAAAAAAGGCAGGCGCATACCAAAATCGTTGAAAATTGAAATAAACTGCGGCATGACAAATATCATGATCATTACGGTCAATAATATTGCAATCAAGATAACCATCATTGGATATAGCAACGCAGTATAAACCACCGAAGAAAGATCAGAAAAGCTTCGCGCATAGGTGGTAAGCAAGGCAAGCACCTCGGGAAGGTTTCCCCCGCGAATTCCAGCATTCATGAGACTGGAGTAAAATTTCGGCACACGGCCCTGCTGTGCTGCGATCGCTTCGGGAAGTGATTTACCCTGTTTTAGATCTTGCGCCAAAAGCTGAGTGGCTTCTTTTAAATTCCCACGCGACATTTCCCGCGCTATAGAAGCAAGGCCTTCTTCTAAAGGCAAACCAGCACGAGCCATGCCTGCAATTTCCTCGTTCAGGTAAATCAACTGATCAGGGGTCAGGGCACCAAATTTCTTTTCTGTATTATCCATACTTATCAACCACCTTGATTACTGAAAAGGACCGTAGCGCAATCAGCAGAGCCTAAAACTCGAAGCACTTCTTCTCTAGTGGTCAGGCCTGCTTTTACTGCTGCTATCGCATGGCTTACAAGGGTTATTCCACCACTATTTACAAAAATCTCTTCCAGCGTCGTACGATCGGCTCGGTTTAAAATCGCTCTGCGCATTTCTTCGTTTAACACCATCGCTTCCAACAGCAAAAGCCTTCCTTGGTAGCCAGTATTATTACAAGCTGCACAACCATTACCTTTACATTTAGGGCAATTCTTTCGCAATAACCTTTGGTTCAAAATCAACCGAAGCGAACTGGTCAATAAGTAAGGCTCAATCCCCATTTCCAACAATCTTGAAATAACTCCGCAGGACGAACCAGCATGCAAGGTGCTAAATAACAAGTGGCCTGAAAGTGCAGCTTCAATTGCAACCCTTGCGGTTTCAGGATCTCGCATTTCACCCACCAGAATCACCTCGGGATCCTGCCTTAGCAAACTCCGCAAACCCAAAGAAAAATCAAACCCGGTACTGGGTGACACTTGCGTCTGGCTTACGCCCTCGAGAATTTGTTCTACGGGATCTTCAAGGGTGACAATATGCCTTCTGGTTTTTTCAGTTTTAGCAATATGGCTTAAGCAGGAATAAATGCTCGTGGTTTTACCGCTCCCGCCCGGACCTGTAAAAAGAATCGCCCCTGTGCGCTCGCCAATCGCATCTTTAAGATTTTTAAGCACTCCGGGTTCAAGCCCAAGTTCTTCCAAAATGAATTGCCTATTCTCGCGGCGAAACAGTCGGAGCGCTACTCTTTCACCATGAATGGTCGGAAATGTACTGACTCGCACTTCAATCCCTTCCAACGAATCAACCTGAGTTATACGGCCTTCTTGCGGAATATCTTGCCTGTAGGAAAGTAAGTTTGCGAGAAACTTTAAGCGTGCGATGATATTTGGCCCCAACTCTCTTGGCAATTCCGTTGAAGGCAAAATTACACCATCGACTCGAAAACAAACCTGAAGCTTATCCAACCATGGTTCGATATAAACATCTGTCGCCTTGCACTTATCGGCATTTTCAAGAATGTTGGCAACAAGCAATGCCACCCGCTCTGGCCCGTGCTTTTGGCCCGGATCAAAACTTTTTAAACAGAGTGAATCTGCATTATTCATGTTCATCAGAATGACTTAAAAAAAACTTTGAGATGCATTCGATCTTCTTGTATACCAAATGGAAGGCACAATAACACTTAAATTATGAAATTATGTTCCCCTCTGACGGTGGGAGGGTTTAAAATATGTGAGGTTGTTTTTTCTGGACTAAAACTTATGCTCGACTCTAAAAGCAGATCGCTTCTGGCAGCAATATTCTTGCGTACACGCAAGGCGTTGGAAGGGCGACCTTCTGGCCCCATGAAAGCCAGAATACCCTGTGGCGGCATGGATTTTGTTGAACTACGCGAATACGAATCAGGCGACGAAGTCAGGCATATAGACTGGAAATCCTCTTCACGGTCGGGCAAAGTCCTAGTCAAAAAGTTCATGCATGATCAAGAGATTTCGATCCGGATTTTTGCATGCACTAGTGAAAGCATGCATTATTCCACAACGGGATCAACCAAACTCGAAGTGCTTGCAGAACTTGCAACTGCACTGGGTTGGATTGCGATTAACTCAGGGAACAGATTCTCCCTGTTTAAATTCGACAAAGTGGTCGAACGAATCATCAGCCATGCAAACAGTGAAAAACAAGTGCAAGAGATAGGTGCAAGCCTGCTCAAAGATAAACCACCACTGAAGACCTCAAAAAATTTTTTATGGAAAGCCCTTGCAGAAAAGCAAACGCCTCGAAGCATGGTTTTTGTTTTGTCTGATTTTTACGAACCCATAGATCCTGTGCTTTTTGGTGCTTGTGCAAACAGGCATGATCTTCACTTGTTACGAATTCTTGACCCAAGGGAAATCTCTCTCCCGGAGTCCCCTGATATTTATTGCAACAGCCCTTGGAATGCTGATTCTATTTTAGTCAAAAGTTCAAATAAAGATTTCCGCAATCAATACCTTCAGCTATTTGCAGAACACGAAAACAAAGTGGCGGGGTTATGCAAAAGTAATGGTGCGGGGTTTCTTCGCATAAGCACATCCGAACCCTATCTTTCAAGCTTAATTAGTTATTTCAATCAAACATTCAAAGGTTATTAATAATAACGATGATAGTTTTTCCGCTTTTATTATCGATGATAGGTTGCTTTCTATTTCAGATAAATACTGAAAACATCATAGTTCCTGCGCTATCATCTCCCGAAGGCATCGAGGCTACCATTCAAGTTAAATTATTGAATGAAAGGTTGCCTGGTGCAGTTTTCTCGATCCTTCTAAAATTCGAAACCACAAAAGAGGTTGCTGTTTCCCGATTCAGTTTGGAAGAGAAATACAAGAAGGATTGGGAATTATTACCGGTAGGCGAAGCCTTGAAAACCACATCCGGTGACAAAACAGTGCAAACCATTTCCTTTATTCTTCGGGCTAAAAAAACCGGAGCGATAGATATTCCCACATTGGAAGCATCTGCATTACTTGATGCAACAAATGTCAACATTGTCTGGGAAAACTGGCTCTTTCCGGAAAAGCTATTTCCTTTCAAGGAACTTGATACACCAGAAAAAAGTGGTAGTCCTATGATTGAAAGAATGTCGCCCTGGTTTGCAATTGGATTGCTAATATTAATTGCATTGGGTGTTTTCGGGTTGATAAAAAAACCACCCATGTTGATTCCATCAAAATTAAATATTGCAAAGGAATTAGAAACTTGGGTGAAAAAAGTTGATACCCTTTCTTTGGAAGAATGCATCGTAAGCCTTGAACCACTGCTTCGAGCGAAGCCTCTAAAGCAATCTGATGATATTGCATCGAACGACCGGGAATCAGCAAAGTTCCATGGATTTACCCCGCCCCAAAGATTACTGCTTGAAAAAGCATTGCAGGCAATCGAAGAAATCAAGTATTCAAAAAACAAAGACCGAGCCACTTTAAAATCCACCGTCAAAGAATTAGCAAAAAGCCTTTAAAACCATAAAGTTTGCGATCTTTAAGCATTATGCCAATTACTCCGGTTGCCAAAAGCAAGAAGTATAGCAAAGCCTGATAAATCGAGTCATCTAGGAGGAATGGGTGGCCGATATCTAGGGTATCAATCTTGCATCCAACTCTCGATCGTCATCGAAATGGCTGAAAGGTTTTTAATTCAAAATAAAACGGAGACCCTGTCATGAATGAATTGAATCCTTCGAACCGAAATTTGTTTATCGCAATTGCAGTAACTCTTGGTATTTGGGGATGTGCCCAAAACCCTGGACCATCTCCTAAAGTTCAAGCAGAAAAAATCAAGACTCTTGAAGAGCGCCTATCAAAAATGGAAGATGACCATCAAATTCTTTTATCAACAAGAGATCAGATGAAATCGCGCATCAGTGCTCTGGAAGAAGATCGCACTGCTTTAGAAAAGAAACTGATCCATCATAAGGAAGTTGTTCAAGAAAGGGATGAACTTAAAGCCCTAACAGATGTAAGAACTAGTGAACGAGATGCCAGCCAACTACGCTGCGAGTTATTCAAAAAGGGATTGCAAGAATTGCTAGGTCAGGATGATTCCATGATTTCTACATCCAAACCAGCGCCTAGCAGAGCAACTGCAGGCATACCTTTCACATCAAAATAAAGTGCGTCAAAAAAAACGCCAGCTTGATCTGCATGATGCAGTTTAAGCTGGCGTTGCTCTTTTAGTCATGAATATATTCGATAACCGCCTGTCGTTTCATATCAGAAAGCATGCGCTTCATTTCATACTGCCCTGCTTCATTTCGTAAGCGATCCCGAACCTGCTTTTGCACCTTCTCATCAAAAACCTTTATCCCTGCATGTTCTCGTTTAACCAGCATGATAACATGCACACCGGTTGGCAATTCAACTAGGGGGCCAACTTCTCCATCCTTTAATTCAAACAGGTACTTTTCAACTTGAACTGGTTTGATTTCGCCCTTCTTTCTACCTATCCCCTCAGCATTTCTAAATGCACCATCCCCATGGCAATACTCTTTGCTCAGCTTGGCAAAATCTTCACCCTTCTTCGCCCTTTCGGCTACTTTTTGAGCTATCTCCCGCGCTTCTTCATGCGATTTAGAATTCCTGTAACTAATGAAGATATCCTTCCACTCTACACTGTCTTGAATTTGGAATTCTTCAGGATGGCTCTCGTAATAATCACGAATCTGCTTATGCCCTATGCGATCCAAATTAGGTAAGATTCTGGTTTGCATATACTGCATTGCTATAAAGTTTCTTTCCGATTGCCTTCGAAGCAAATCAATTGAAATGCCCTGAGATTCCAAAAGCACCTTGAATTCTTGATCACTCAATGATTTGTTTCGATCCTTGAGCAATCGCACATACCGATCAAATTCCTTACCTGCCATTTCCTGCAACTTATCCAAAAACTTCTTTGCTTGTGGATTCTTGGACAACCTTGTGTAGGCATCCTGGATAACAATTTCTCGCTCCACCAATTGATTAATCGCAGCTTTTCTTTTTGCAGATTCATTAGCGCCTTCGCCAATTCCCTGACTAAGAGTTAACAAAACTTCTTCTTCCAAAACCGCTTCACCATTAACTAATGCAACGATATTGCTACCTAAATTCTTTTGTCCGGGTTTGGCTATGGATTCTGCCTCTGCAACTTTTATCTCATCTGCAGATGCTAACAAATCATTTTCAGGCGACTGAGCCCGAGCGGAATTTGAAATAGTTGCAGGAGGATAATTTTTTGCAGTCTCTTTAACAGGTGTGGAAACACAACCAATTAAACTAAGGCTTATTATTGATAAAACAGCAAATAATCTTCCTAGCAACATAACTTCACCACTATATTTAGGAACTATCTTTAACCGAATGCACCCGGCTTATAACGATTTCCCCAACGAAAACAAGAGGAAGTAAAGGGAGAATACTTCATGTAAAGCTAGGTAAGTTCTTTTGTTTCGGTAGGAAGATCGGGTTATAAAAAGCGTTAGACCATAGAATCCTTCCTGCAAACCCCAATTTATCTAGACACAAGGTCCTATGTCTGGTTACTATCCTGAAATATTGAAAACAAGTTACTAAGCATGCCTGTTCACCATAAACCTTAGTTATGTTGAATTTAGCTACCGCTTTAGAAACTCTCCCCGTGTTCCTATTTCAAAGGGCAAACCTTTATGTCTAGTGCATCTGTTTCAACTCAACACCCAAATGCAATGCGATTGCTATGGGCAGGCTTCATGGCTATTTTGGCCGCTGGCGTCGGTTTCGCAATCCGAGGCGGCATCTTCGATAACTGGGGCAAAGAATATGGATTCACCGGGGCACAACTCGGTGCAATCGGCGGCGGCGGCTTCAGCGGCTTCTGCTTCGGCATTATTATCGGTGGTGTTATCGTTGATAAGGTTGGCTACGGAAAGCTTGTTGCACTTGCATTAGTTGGACATATTATTTCAGCTTTTGTTACTTTTGGCGCAAGCACTCCTGAAAATGCTTATAACTTCCTATTCTGGGGCATGTTCATTTTTGCCTTTGCGAATGGAACACTCGAAGCAGTAGCGAACCCCTTGGTTGCAACTCTTTTCCCTGAAAACCGAACTCATTACCTCAACATTCTTCATGCTTCATGGCCCGCAGGTATGATTCTCGGCTCGGTTGCAGGCTGGATTCTTGACGACAAAATGGAAGTACCATGGAAGTATCAACTTGCTTTGTACCTCGTACCAACCGTGCTTTATGCCCTCATGTTTTTGGGCCAGAAGTTCCCAAAATCCGAAGCTGCTGAAAAAGGCGCTAGCTTTATTGAAATGTTCCGCAGTGTAGGTATTCTTGGCTCACTTGTTGCTTGTTACCTTCTAGCCCTTTTCTTTGGCGATATCTTCAAGGGTTTCAACCCTGAAAATGCCAAAATGATTGGATATGGAATTGGTGGGCTTCTACTTATCATTGTCTCTGTAATGACTAATTTCTCTATTGGCTCTTTCCTTCTGTTTGTTCTGTTCGTGGTTCATGCGTTGGTGGGTGCGGTTGAACTAGGCACCGATGGTTGGATTCAAAACATCACAGGCAACCTGTTCAATTCAGAAGAAGGGAAATACCTCTTCATCTGGACTTCTTCCATCATGTTTGGACTTCGCTTCTGCGCTCATTTTATCGAAACCAAACTCAAATTATCGCCTATTGGACTTCTTCTAGTTTGCGCAGGACTTGCTTGCTTGGGCCTAAACCTCGCAAGCGGTATGCAAACATTCTCCATGGCACTTGTTGCACTTGGCATTTATGCCGTGGGCAAAACTTTCTTCTGGCCTACCATGCTTGCAGTAGTTGGCGATCGCTACCCACAAACCGGTGCAGTTGCGATGTCCATTATGGGTGGGATTGGTATGCTTTCTGCTGGCCTTATCGGCGGCCCAGGCCTTGGCTATTGTAAAGATCGCTTTGCAGGGGAAGAACTTAAAAAGACCAGCCCTGCGCTTTATGCTGAATACAAAGCTAAAGAACCAAGCACATTCTTGAACCTAGCAAGCACCGAGGCTTTTGGTTTGGATGGCAAGAAACTTGGCGAAGCTAACGATAAGCTTGGAGCAATCCGCAAGAAAATCGAAGCTGAAAAAGGCGATTTAAGCACCGCACTCAGCAAGCTCGAACCAAATGATAAAGCGATCATTGAAGCGAGCACTCATGGCGATCGCGCCACACTGAAAGCGGATGCTTATATTCCGCTAACCATGGCTGCGATATACCTAATTTTGCTGGTATATTTCCAATTGATTGGTGGGTACAAGCCAGTCAGCATTGGAGCCGACTCAGGAAAATAGCAAACTGTATCAATTTGTTTATAAACCGAACGCATACTCGATATACTAACCCTATATGAGTATGCGTTCTTTTACTTTTCTGGGTACTGGCACTTCTGTTGGCGTGCCAATGATTGGTTGCGATTGCAAAGTTTGCACCTCGGATAACCCACGCAATCACAGGTTTCGCTGTGCCGGCTTGATCAAACTTCCTAACGGAAATATTTTAATCGATACTCCCCCCGAACTAAGGCTGCAACTACTGCGTGCCAAAGTTGGGGCGATTCATAGCGTTCTTTTCACCCACTATCATGCCGATCATCTGCATGGTTTGGATGATCTTAGGCCCATCCAACATCTTTTGGGTCAACCCGTTCCCCTCTACTGCGCTGAAGATGTTGAAGACCGAATCAGATCTGCTTTTTCCTATGCTTTTGACTCTGTAAAACCGGGGAAAAGCAAAACATATGTACCCAAGCTTTCCTTCGAGCGCATTAAAACTTCGCCCATCAATGTCCTTGGCGAATTAGTCACCCCTGTGCCTTTGGTGCATGGCCATTTTGATGTTTTGGGCTTTAGGATAAAGGCAATGGCGTATTGCACCGATGTGAACCACATACCCGAAACAAGCATGGAACTATTGCAGGGTTTGGACATTCTGATTCTAGATGCGTTGCGCGATAAACCCCATCCAGCACACTTTAATTTGGAACAAGCACTTGAAGTAATTAAGCTATTAAAGCCCAAGCAGGCATATTTAACCCACCTTTGCCACGACATGGATCACGATGAAGTTGAGTCGAGGTTGCCTAAAGGGGTCAATCTGGCCTATGATGGTTTTTCATTTGAGTTTTAGTTTGGATTTTCAGCCCAGGAGGGGCGGGACTTGCGACAGGACTTGCGCCAAAGATTATTATCAGCCAATCAAGTGGGAATACTTTCCCATTGGGCGAAGCTTTCACCCCACGAACAATCTTTGGTCGAACGCCAACTAGAATTAATTGATCTGGAATTTCTAGCAAACCTATTTGATAAGAGAAATAGTCCGTTTGCATTACCGGAAGCTGAAAAAATTGCTGCGGTTCCTGTACTGCACCCAAGCACGAACTCACCCGAATCGAAAAACGAAGGGCTAAAAGCACTAGCAAAGGGCGAGGTTGCAATTCTTATGGTTGCAGGAGGTCAAGGTAGTAGGCTGGGAACATTACAGCCAAAAGGCACTTGGCCCATCACACCGATTACGCAAAAAAGCTTGTTTGAACTTCACTCTGAAAAAGTGTTAACCCTTTCAAAAAAAGCTAATCGTGATATTCCATTTTTAATCATGACCAGCCCAGCAACCCATGATCAAACTGTTACTTTTTTTACATCGCATTCGTTCTTCGGGCTTAAAAAAGAACAGGTAATCTTTTTCACCCAAGGGACAATGCCTGCGGTTGATCTAAATACAGGCGCCATTCTTTTTGAAGAACCTGCAAAAGTATTCGCCAGCCCGGATGGGCATGGCGGCACTCTGACCGCATTGAAAAAGACCGGCCTGCTAGAGCAACTTAAATCTCAAGGCATCAAACATTTATTTTTTTTCCAAGTAGACAACCCTTTAGTTCAAATCGCGGACCCTGTTTTTATTGGGCACCACATTTCGCATCGATCTCAATTATCAAGCAAAGTGATTCTCAAAGATTCGCCCACTGACAAACTTGGAAACTTCATCCAAGTTGACGGGCGCTGCCAGATCATCGAATATTCGGATCTTCCATTAGAACTGGCGAACCGAAAAAAGCATGATGGATCACTGTTCATCGACACCGGAAACCCAGCGATCCACCTGTTCGATGTTGATTTTTTAAATGTGGTATCCAGCAACGGTGATGCATTACCTTTTCACCTTGCTCGAAAAAAAGTTCCTCATGTGGATACAAACCTTAGTAAGGTTGTTCCTGAAAAAGAAAACGCCTGGAAGTTTGAACGATTCATCTTTGATATCTTCCCACTTGCAGAGCGATGGTTGTTGGTTTCGACGAAAAGAGATGAGGAGTTTGCACCTTTAAAAAATGCACAGGGAGATGATTCCCCCGAAACTGCGAAGCAGGCTCAATGCAAACTGTTTATCCAATGGCTGGAAAAAGCTGGGATAAAAATGCCGGCGTATTCAGCAACACCTGAAATCGAGATATCTCCTTCGTTCGCAATGGACGCTGAAGAGCTATTTCGTAAACTCCCAGGCAACTTCCAGGCAATATTCCCACTATTATTACAAGACAACCCAAAGGAGTTTTAGATGTTACATGCAATGATCATGGCAGGCGGCGGCGGCACCCGGTTCTGGCCCAGAAGCAGACAAAAAAAACCCAAACAATTCCTCCAACTCGGGGGCGACCGATCTCTCATACAGCAAGCCTACGAAAGGCTCGAAGCTGCTGTTCCGCCTGAACGCATGTGGGTGATTACCTCTGAAGCTTACCGCCAAGAAACACAAGCGCATCTGCCCGCACTTGCAAATGATCACATCATTGGCGAACCCATGGGTCGGGATACTGCGCCCTGTGTTGCTTTAGGAGCAGCTTTGATTATAAAAAATGACCCCGAAGCAGTGATGCTGGTAAGCCCCGCAGACCATGTCATAGAGCCTGTGCAAGAATTTCGCAGGGCTGTTCATGCAGCGCATGAAATCTGCAAAGATAGCCCGAACACTTTTTTAACTTTTGGAATCCCTCCCACCTACCCATCAGTAGGTTACGGGTATATTCAAAAGGGCCCGGAAGCAGCTCAAAAGCAAGGTCTGACAGCCTACAAAGTTTCTGCATTCAAAGAAAAGCCTTCGCTTGAAATAGCGCAACAATTCTTTGCATCAGGAAACTACTTTTGGAATAGCGGCATATTTGTTTGGCGCGCTAGCACCGTGCTTGCAGCGCTCAAAGAGAACAAACCAGCAATGCATGATGCAGCAATAAGAATAGCTGCAGCTTGGGATACCCCCGAGCGCAAAGCGGTGTTGGAAACCGAGTTCGCAGGCATGGAGAAAATAAGCGTTGACTATGCGGTGATGGAAAATGCAAAAGAGGTAATGGTTCTACAAACGCCTTACAAATGGGACGATGTGGGCAGTTGGCAGGCCCTTGAAAGGCTGCACCCACAAGATGCTGATGGCAATACAGTAGTAGCCTCACATTGCGGCATCCGAACAAGTAATTGCATTATCGTTTCGGATAATCGCAATAATCTTACAACGACCATTGGGGTAGAAAACCTGATCATTGTAAGAGATGGTGATGCCCTTCTGGTGGCGGACAAACGAGACGAAGCTGGAGTTAAACAACTAGTAGACCTCCTACGAAAAAGAGGACTGGAATTATACCTATAATGTCACGCTGGCTTGGGATAGATTTTGGAAAAAAGCGAGTAGGGCTGGCGTTTGCAGATTCCACCATTGGAATTTCGTTCGCTCTTGAAACTCGCAATCGAATCAATGAAAAAGCGGATGGAGCTTATTTCAAACGCGTTGTTCTTGATGAAAAAATAACAGGAATTGTCGTCGGGTTGCCCATCCATTCCGATGGTAGGGAAGGCGACAAAGCCAAAGAGGCACGGGCCTATGGTGAATGGTTAAAACAAACTTTGAATCTACCCGTATTTTTTTACGATGAACGATTCAGCACCTTTGAAGCAAACTCTATCATGCGTGAAGCAGGATTAGACATGAAGAAGCGCAAGGAAAAGCGTGATCAAATTGCAGCGCAGATCATCCTTCAAGGCTTTATTGAAGCCGGTTATCCAGAAGATGGTGGCTACCTTGGTCCCTTACAGGGCTAAAACTTCAGGGTGGATAGCCAAGCCTTTCGTAAATCTTCGAGCGAAGTCCAAAGCGCCCATTCCCCTGTTGGCCCCACAAACCTCAATCGTTTTTCCACACATGCAGTGCCAATTTCATTTACTGGCAAGCCTTTGAATATGGCTTGGAATTGTTCGACTTTTTGTGGCTCAATTTCAACCACATAGCAGGTAGGTGGTTCTGCAAACAGCATGGTTGCAAAGGGAATATTCCCCAAGGTATTCAATCCATGGATATCCGCACCAATGCCACCCGCAAATGCCATTTCTGCAATAGTAACAGCTAAGCCGCCTTCACTAACATCATGGCAGGATCGCACCGTTGCAGCAGTGATTGCGCCATGCATTGCTTTGTGAATTGCAATGGCTTCCTTGGGATCGGGCCTAGGAACAATACCGCCTATTAATTGCAGCGCCTTTGCATACTGTGAGCCGCCGATGTTTTCAGTTAGACGCCCCACAAGGAACAACTTGTTCCCCGCTTTTTTCATATCCATGGTAACGCACTGTCGCACATCTTGAACAATACCAATGGCACTAATCAGCAAAGTGGGAGGGATGACAATACTTTTCCCTTTTGCATGGAATTCGTTTTTAAGACTGTCTTTACCGCTGATAAATGGCATCTCATAAGTGATCGCAAAATCTTTGCAAGCCTCTGCAGCCATTACCAGTGAGCCAAGAACTTCGGGCCTATCAGTATTACCCCAGCAGAAATTATCCAAGATGGCGATTCGGGAAGGATCTGCCCCAACAGCAACGACATTTCTAACTGCTTCGTCGATTGCGCAGGCCGCCATCGCATAGGGATCGAGATCGCCGTAGTCAGGCAAAAGCCCACACCCAACAGCAAAGCCTTTTGTAGACCCAAGCACAGGCATAACCACAGAAGCATCGGAAGGGCCTTCCTCCAAAATCCCCACCAGCGGTTTAATAACACTTCCGCCCTGCACTTCGTGATCATACTGCCTGATGATCCATTCTTTACTGCAGATATTGAGCGATGAGAGAAGCTTAAGCAAAGTTTCGCCAAGGTTTTGATCAATGGGAGCCGAAGGATTGGAAGCAGACTCTGGAGGGATTTTCCAAGCTGCCTTTCGAACCTGCTTCGGTCTGCCGTTATGCAGGAAATCAAGGTCGATATCGCCAACTTCGGTACCTTGATAAAAAAGTTTGAGCCTGCCAGTGTTTTCAAAAACGCCAAGCTCTACAGCTTCAACGCCCTCCCATTTGCAAACTTCTTTCAACTTTGCAAGGTTCTCTTTAGGAACGGAAAGGATCATTCTTTCCTGTGATTCAGAAATCCAGATTTCGGTGTAAGAAAGTCCAGCGTACTTAAGAGGGGCTTGATCCAATTGAATAGAAGCACCAAGGTGTTCTCCCATTTCGCCCACAGCAGAAGAAAACCCACCTGCACCGCAATCAGTAATCGAACTATAAAGCCCCAGATCTCTGGCTTTAAGAATTGCATCAAGAACTTTTTTCTCTTCGATGGCATTACCGATCTGAACCGCGCCACCACTCACCTTTTCTGAATCTGAATTTAATTCAGCGGAAGAAAAAGTTGCGCCATGAATACCATCACGGCCAGTTCTACCCCCCACCGCAACGACAAAGTCTCCTGCCAAAGGTTTTTTAACCGCTTTATCCACGGGGATAAGGCCTGCTGTACCGCAAAAAACAAGTGGGTTGCCGAGGTAACGATCATGAAAGCAAACCGCACCATTAATGGTGGGAATGCCCATGCGATTTCCATAATCACGAACGCCTGAAACAACACCGGTCATGATTTTAAGCGGGTGTAAAATACCTTCTGGCAAAGTTGAAGCAAGAGTATCAGGCGGGGCAAAGCAAAATATATCGGTATTACAAACAGGTTTTGCACCAAGGCCTGTGCCCATTGGGTCGCGGATAACTCCACCGATTCCTGTGTTAGCACCACCGTAGGGTTCTATCGCAGAGGGTCGGTTATGGGTTTCCACCTTAAAGCAAAGGTGGAAGTTTTCATCGAATTTGATGACGCCAGCATTATCTTCAAAAACACTGACACACCAATCATCCTTGCCTGCTTTTTCCCGGAGGAAACGAGTGGCCTCGAAGATAGTTTCTTTAAGCAAGTTTTGATAAATCTTGCCTTCGAAATCAACCCTGCCCTTAAGGGTTTTATGGGAACAATGTTCGGACCAAGTTTGAGCGATAGTCTCCAATTCAATATCGTTTGGATCTTTGGCCACTTTACGGTAATGCTCTTGAATCGTTAGCATTTCTTCGCGATTCAAAGAAAGGCTCATCTGCTTGCTAAGTTTTTCAAGTTCCTCGGGTTTTAAATCCCGGATTGGAACCACAATCTTTTTAAACACATACGGGGCACCCTCTGCGATATGTTTTTGATTAATGGGGCCTTCCACCACCATTTCAATCGCATCATTCGCAAGCACCCTTCGAAATAAAATCTCTTTTTCATTAGGAGCAAGGGGGGCTCCAAAATACCTGCGGAAACTGCGGACGGAAACAACAGGCACCTTTAAATCTTGCCCAGCTTGGATAATGCTTAATGCAGTAGGATCCATGACACCGGGTTTTAAGAGCACCGTTGCAAGGCAGGGATCATTGGTACCTTCGCCAACAGGCAAATTTCCCAGCTTATTTATGGTTCCGCTTTCTACCACGGAATCTACCAAAAGTTCTGTAACTAATTTTTGAATCTGCTCGATGCTAATTTCACCCGAAACAAGCAGCCCCTTAGAAGCAGAAGTAATGGGGTCTTTGGCTTTTGCACCGGGGGTCAGCAGGTGAAAATCCTTGTTTACTCTGCATTTTTCAAGGTCAGAGTCTTTTGGTCGTATTTCAATTTCCCAGATCATGAATTTGTTCCTGATTAAGCATGCTCTCTTCCAAACTTTATTATAGGAATCTTTGGGAGAAAGTTGGGGGAAGAATTGACATGACACGGAACCATTTTATCCCTAGGATCTTTTCATACTGTTTTTTGAAAGGAACAAAACATGAAAGCTATTCAAGCTGTTATTCTTGAACCACACAAAACCGGCCTTCGGGAAGTTGAAATTTCCGATCCTACCCCAGACCAATTCCTTGTAGAAACAAAGGTTTCTGCCATCAGCGCAGGAACAGAACTGGCTGTTTACACCGGTTCCCATCAATGGCTTAAAGACCCTAGCATGCCTGATTGGAAGTTCCCTTTCAGACCTGGTTATTCCGCTGCAGGCGTCGTCCTAAAAGTAGGCAAAAATATTACAGGTTTAAAAGAAGGTGACCGGGTTAGTTTCCCCGGCAATCATGCTTCCCATGAGCTTTTAAGCACAACCCATGAACGGGGTAAATGGTGGAAATTACCTGAGAATCTCGACTTCGAAAAAGCCTCTGTGGCTTGTATTTCAAGGTATGGCATGGGTGCTTCCATTCGTGCTGGGCTAACCTTAGGTAGAAGTGCTGCGGTTTTAGGGCTTGGTATTATTGGGCAATTTTCCCTGCGCTGCCTGATGGCTGCAGGGGCTAACCCTGTAATTGGCATCGATGCGGTTCCCATGAGGCGTAAAGCAGCTCTTGCAGCTGGCGCTGATGCCGTCATTGACCCTGCCAACGGCCCAATTAAAGAACAACTTCGTAAAATACTTGGCCCAGGTGCGGAAATTGTCGTTGATGCCACCGGTATTCCTGATGCTGTTCCTCAAGCCATGTCTCTCGCTTGCGATGCAGGCCAAGTTATCGTGGTGGGAAGCCCCAGAGGCAAAGCCACCGATGTCAACTTTTATGATGACCTTCATCGCCGCTACATTGAAGTTTGCGGAGCGCATGGCAACATGCTTTTTGAACCAGCACATATTCGCCTGAATGGCAATTGGAACATTCACAAGGCACAGAATTGGCTGCTGGCAGCACTAGCAAACGGCAGATTAAATCTAAATGGGCTTATCACTCATAAAATCAAACCCACCGAGCTTACTTCGGCTTACGATGGGCTGTTGAAAAACAAAGATGAATATCTTGGTGTCACAGTTCATTGGGAATCATAAACAAGAACGAGTGAGCTTTGGAACACTGGGTTGAATATCTGATTTGTGCGCTTGCAGCTCTTGCTGCCGGGTTTGTTAATTCAATTGCGGGCGGAGGTACTTTACTTACTTTCCCCGCTCTGGTGTACTCGCTTGGCACCGAAGTAATGGCGAATACCACGAGCACAGTCGGGCTTTTCCCTGGTTCACTTGCAGGCGCATGGGGGAGCAGATCACACCTAAAAGGCATTAAAACCTGGCTGCTAATTCTAATCCCGCCCAGCATTGCGGGAGGCATACTAGGCGCCTTGATGGTCACCAGATTTCCGCAACACTTCCGCGTATTGGTACCTTGGCTACTTGTGCTAGCATCCACTTTGTTTTTAGTTCAGCCCCTGATTTCCAAGCCAAAAACTTCAGAATTTGAAGGGGAACTAAATCCCTCTCAGAGTTTATACACCGTGCTGGGATTGGTCCTATTTCAGTTTTTAGTTGCAATATATGGTGGATATTTTGGGGCAGGCATTGGAATCCTGATGATTGCATCTCTTTCATTCATGGGTATTCCAGATATTTTCCGGGTAAACGGTCTAAAAAACGTACTGGCATTCACCATCAATTGCGTGGCTGCCATCGTTTTTTGTATCGATGCCCCCATGGACTGGAATTTCGCAGCGGGAATGGCTTTTTTCTCAATCATTGGGGGATATTTGGGCGGTACTTTTAGCCAGAAAATACCTAGAAAAATGCTAAGAGTCATTATTATCTCCGTTGGCTACCTACTGGCCTCTTACTACTTTTTTAAGGTAGGTTAAGACTTTCCTCTTGGCCCAAATCCTAACTCCTGTTAGATATATTTCATTAGCCTTTTGGCATTACTTTTTCTAGAAAGGAAAAAACATGATTCTTCGAACTAAGAGCATGGCTGCTCTTGTGGTATTTTTTACCCTTACAACATTGAGCAATGGCTTCGCTCAGGAAACACAAAAAGGAAAGACAATGAAAACTGCTTCTGGTTTGGAATATGAAGTACTTAAAGAAGGCACTGGCGATGAAGCCAAGGCTGGAAAAAAAGTAACCGTGCATTACACAGGTTGGTTGAAGAGCAACGGTAAAAAGTTTGACAGTAGCGTTGATCGTGGCGACCCATTTGTATTCGGTTTGGGCGCTGGGATGGTTATTAAGGGCTGGGATGAAGGCGTTGCAGGCATGAAAATTGGCGAAAAACGCAAGCTTACCATTCCCCCTGATCTTGGTTATGGCGCACGCGGTGCAGGCGGGGTTATTCCTCCAAATGCTGATTTGATTTTTGAAGTTGAACTTTTAAAGATCAACTAGTTTCAACTGCTGGCATCTAGGATGTCCAGCCATTCACGATTTAAATATGCCAGGTGTTCCCCCAAGATTTTATCAAAGGGAAGCCTGGCTAATTTTTTATATGCCTCAACCATTACTGATGCAGCTTTCCTCATTCGATGTTCATCGCCCACCTGCCATAAATCTTTTGCAAGCTTCAATGCGGTTGCAGCTTTCCCCAATGCCTGCAATCGAATGGCTTCCTGCATAACTTTCTCGTATTCAGTGTCAGACCAAACCATGTAAGGTATTTTCTTCTTGATAGATTTATCAATTTCTCCTACCGAATTTTCGGCGGCAACCACGCCTACGCCATCAATTGTTTTTTCTACAACATTACGTTTGCCTACTTGGATTTTTTTCGCTAATGGTTGATACTTCAGTAAAGCTTTTCGAACTTTATCGCATGCTTTTTTACTTTCTTCCAACTCTGCCCCAGTCAGTACGACATCATCTTCATCATTGATCAATTCCTTATCGTCCAGGTATCTTTGAACAGCAGAAAACAAGCTCCTGCCATCAAAATTAAACTGCAATCCATCATTTGCAGAATAAGAAGTTACGCAATAACTTTTACCCGCAGGAGCATCGATGTAATAACCTGCATGCCAGCGTTCTTCCCCTCGTGCAAACAACGTAAAAAACTCTGGAGGGTCGAGACCATATCTCCAATGAAGTGAAATCGGAATCTCGCCTGAATAGGAATCAAATTTCCCAGAAAGAACTTCAAAAGCGCCTACAAGATAAATCCCCAATGAATCTTCGAGCGCGCTTAGTGGCTCTAAGGGGCGCAGCGATCTTGCAAAATCCCAAAACAATAGTATCTCTTCGGGAAAAGATACTTGCAATTGCTGCTCAAGCCATTCGCATCTTTGTTTAGGTGAACGATCCATGAAGGGCCTTAAAAAGAAAACGACCGGCGCATGAAGCAACCGGTCGAAATGCCATCGTTTTCAACATTATACTACGAGAGAATCCCGGTAACGGGGTCACCTTGGACAAGTTCCCTTGGCTGGTTCAAGTGGTTATAAACAATAGTGTTTGGATCAATACCAACACTATGATAAAGGGTTGCCAATAATTCGCGCGGATGAACAGGGTTATCGATTGGGGCAGAGGCAGTCTTGTCAGACTTGCCATAAACCAAACCACGCTTAACGCCCGCTCCTGCAACCACTGCAGTGTAGCAGTAGGGCCAGTGATCACGCCCATCATCATTGTTTTGATTTCCGGAAGTTGAGACACCTCTTTGGGGGCTTCTACCAAATTCACCGACAGCAATTACTAGGGTTTCTGCGAGCAAACCTCTTTCGTCCAAATCTGCGATTAGAGTAGTAAGGCCGGAATCAAGCATTGGCGCAGCTTGATCCTTCATGCGCTTGGATAGGCCAACATGCACATCCCAAGAATGATTGTCAGAGTTTGCTACCTTGGGCCAGTTAATTTCAACAAACTTCGTGCCTGCTTCAATCAAACGACGAGCTAACAAACAGCTTTGGCCAAAGGTGTTCATACCGTAGCGTTCGCGCAGGGCTTTTGGTTCTTGAGCAAGTTCAAAAGCTTTTCTGGCATTTCCAGAAATAACCAAGCTAAGTGCTTTACCATAATAATCATCAAGTGCATACTTGGAGGTAGCATCTTCCAAAGCAGGCAAGCCCTTGTTGATTGATTCACGAAGGCTAGCCCTGCGTTCAAGCCTTTGGGCATTTGTTTCTTCACGAAGTTTCAAATCATCAATTTTAATGCGATCCATCTTGGTCATATCCATGTCATCGCCTGCGGGATAGAGCAGGTATGGATCATATGCTCGGCCAAGAAAACCAGCAGTGCCACCCTTGCCTACAACATTGCTTTCTTGCAATGGTCTAGGAAGCATTACAAACGGCAGCATGGGTTTTACAGGAGGCTTGATTCTTACAACATTAGAGCCAACATTAGGAAAATCTTTGGGGGTTGGCGGTTCTAATTGACCGGAAGGACTGACTTTGTCTGCGGTGTAGCCTGTCAACATTTGATAAATTGCAGCGGTATGATTAAACAAGCCGACTGGCGTATAGCTCATTGAGCGGATCATGGTGAATTTATCATTCACTTGTGCAAGCTTGGGTAGTAACTCGGTGTATTTTACACCTGGAATTTTAGTATCGATAGCTTTGAAAACGCTTCGCACATTATCAGGAACATTTTCTTTAGGGTCCCAAAGGTCGAGATGACTAGGGCCACCTTGCAAGTAAACAAGTATTACACTTTTTGCTTTACCAAAACCTGGGCCGCCTGATTGGCTGCTTGCTGCACTTGCCTTCTGCAAACGAAAAATATCCGCAAGGCTGATGCCAAGGGTTGCACTACCACCAACACGGAGAATTTCTCTTCTTGTTATCCCATCACAAGTATCTTTACCAGGCCTAGATGGAATTACTAACATTATTCGATCTCCATAAAAAACAGTGCTTAAGAAAAATCAATCGGCGTGAGACAAACATAGTACAAGCAAGAATCACAGCTTTAGTATCCCTTGAAACAAGAATATCTTCAAGTACTAACTTTACTTTTTTAGCCCGGAGGTATTGCTGGTCTTGGCTAATTATACCAGTCAAGGTTTCAAAAAGCCTTTTCACCCTCATCAAGTTTAAAATCTGCAGCTTTTAAGGTTAAATCCAATTGATCTGGTCTGGATCCCCTGGAAATTGGAGAAGTAAACTCCGATTGCGCCAAAACCCATGCTATTAAAGCAGTTGTGATCGATTTACCTCGTTTGTTAAAAAACTCACTTAATCGTTTCAATTCTGCCAAGGGATTATAACAAAGGACTTCCAAATTTTGATTTCGACAAAGGGGAACAAGTTCCGCTTCGATTTCCCGATAATTTAGAAATCGACCTGACATCTTAGGAAGTAGCCGTTATCGCCCAACTGCCCCTTTGATTCATTTACATTGGCAATGTTCCACCATTGCTCAAGTTGATAACCAACAGAAAATTTGGTGTTTGATGCCCGGATTGGAGTGTAGCTAAAGCCTGTTTGAAAAGTTACTGCAGGGATTGATTGGATAACAAACTGGCTACTGGTTGCAGAAAATGGCCCTTGCGTGGCCGAAAAGTTCTGACTTGTATTCCCGATAAGTACTGTTCCATCAACTATGGCAAAGTGCGAGAAGCCTGGTATTCTTTCAAATCTTTTGTGCGTTTCTATTGCAAAATGCGGGCCACCACCAAACATGTAGTTTGTTTCCGAAAAGTTTTCAAACTTGTTTTCTTGAGTCGTTGAAAAGTAGATTCCACCAATCCTAGCACCAATCCGAAAGAAGACATCAAACTTGTTAAACGGTTGAAACATCGGAGCAATATAATCAATGTCACCAATGTTAAAACTTACTTCTGTATTTACAGTTGCTGGAAGCTTATTGATTGGCTCGCTGGAACTCCCGGAAGAAGAAAATCCGCGCCATGATACTGCAAATCCCCCCTGTTCTCCTGCCAACCTATAACCTAATTCTAAATGCGGTTGAAAGGCCCAATCCAATGTTGCAGAAGGAAGATTGACGTTTACCACACGGCCATTCTGATACGTAACGGTAGATTGAAGCTGATTGGTAAGATTGGGTAATACCCCACCAAAATCCACATTAATAAATATTGCAGGGTCATCTTTTACCGAACCATAAATACTCTTATCTCTTGTAAGATTATCCACAAATACAGGGGTTTGGGGAAAAAGCGTTGGCGGTAAACTATCTACATTCATTGGGTCTAATGGCGAACGAACAGGATCATTAAGTACCCCAGGGGCAGATGGAACCGAATTAGGAGCAGGAATTGGCGCGCCCAAAAGAGGCTGTGGCGGCGGGGGCGGTACCGCTTGCTGTAATGGCGATGGCTGTAATGGCATTGGCTGCTGAGAATAGACTGACGATACGCACAAAACAGCGCTAATCAGCAACATTGCAATTACATTCAACAAATTCTTGAAGCTATCTTTCACTAAGATTCCTAACAAGATATTACAATCATTTCCCAAAATCTTAACCCAATCATTTTTCGAAATAACAAGTTTTAACTTACCTGCAATAGCATTTGCCAAATCCTATGTTTGGTATTTTCACAATTCATGTTAAATTACACAGAAGA
>CAJCCR010000012.1 GCA_903960945.1 uncultured Planctomycetaceae bacterium | reverse complement strand
TTGCCAAGCGTATCAGCCATGGCGTGGTGAATGATACCCTCAAAACCCTTCCATTATAATAAATCCCAATTCTTTTTACTTTCCTGATGAAAGGAATGGGGAGATAATCCGTCTAAGCAATGGAAGCTTAATCGTCATTGTCAAAAACTACTTGCGAAGGTGATTTATGAAAGTCAAATATCTATTGGGTGCTTCGGGTATGGTTGTTGGTGCAATAATCTATCTGATTTTTATGGGAGCAACCAAGCAAGATGCCCAAAAAACAGGAAGAACTTCCGGGGATTTGAAAGGGGCAGCATTTGCCGATGAGGGAACAACAGTAAAGCAGGTGGGCGGCGCAGATCGCTCGCAATTGCCGCTTTCTCAGGTAGTTTTGTTTTCCAGCGGTGTTGGGTATTTTCAGCGCCAAGGGCCTATCGAGGGGAATGCTACGATTGAACTTCGGTTTAGTGCCGCTGATGTCAATGATCTTTTGAAAAGCATGATTTTAGAGGATGATAAGGGCGGGAAAATCAGTGCCATCAGTTACGATGGGCAAGACCCCGTGGAGAAAACCCTGCGAAGTTTTGCTTTAGATCTTACGATGAACCCGACCCTAGGCCAGTTGCTGCAGCAGGCCCGTGGTGAAAAAATCGAGATCGTACTCAATTCAAACACCACCCCAGAAACAGGCGTAATCCTTGGCATGGAATCACAAATGCAACCGGGCCCTAAGGATACCCTGGTGGAAGTGCACCAATTAAATCTGGTCGGGCCTGATGGGATCCGAGGAATTAAACTTACAGATATTAAGCGCATGAAATTCATCAATCCAACCTTGAACGAAGAGCTACGCAGAGCGTTAGAAGTTGTTGCAACTAGTCATGATCAAATGAAAAAAACTGTTACGCTACAATTTAAAGGTGAAGGCAAGCGCGAGGTGAAAGTTGGTTATGTTGCTGAAAATCCAATTTGGAAAAGCAGTTATCGTCTTACCTTGCTAGGCAATGGCAAAGGCAGGTTGCAAGGCTATGCCTCGGTGGAAAATACCACGGATGAGGATTGGAAAAATGTGCGCATGGTACTGGTGAGTGGCAGGCCAATTTCGTTCCAGATGGATTTGTACCCGCCCCTGTTTGTGCCCCGGCCCACGGTAGAACTAGATAAATATGGTATGCTTCGTCCGCCTACTTACAACGGTGCAATCACTTCAGGAAATAACGGAATGGTGGCAAGCAACATGGCTCCTTCAATTCCAATGGGTGGTTTTGGGCAGTTAGGTGCAGGCGGTGGTTTTGCAGGTGGTGGCGGTCATTTAGGTAATGGCGGAATGATGAATTTTGGCCAGATGGGTGCAAATCCCCGAGGAGATAATCGCTACCAAAACAATCCACTTATTCAAAATTACAATGTTCCAAATCAACCCCCAGCCAATGACCCCCTTGCAAACGCTAACAACGAAGGCCAACAAGCCGGTTTGCCTGCACAGCAAGGTCTTCAAGCTCAGAATAAGTTGAGCTATCAGGATTTACAGAATCGTAAGCAAAACCAGAAGCTTGCGCTGGAAGAGAACCTGAAAAAGGCATCACAAAAAGGCCAGAAAATAGCTGCCCAACATGATAAACAGCTAGAAGCCGAAGCTGCTGATGAGGCAGGTGAATCTTTCCAATACCTTATCGAAGAGAAAATATCCCTCGCAAGGCAAAAGTCTGCTCTTATTCAGATTCTTAATGAAGAAATTGATGTTACCCCCTTCAGTATTTTTAATGAAACGGTTCATGCTAAGTTTCCGTTGATGGGATTAAAGTTGAAAAACAGCACCAAGCAGCCACTGCCTCAGGGCCCGGTTACTGTATTTGAAAACGGTGCTTATGCAGGTGATGCACGATTGTCAGATATGCAACCAGAGGAAGAAAGGTTTATCAGTTATGCGGTTGATCTTTCGATGGAGGTTAAAACGGAAGTAAAGCAATCGGTTGGGCCTGAAATCCGGGTTCAATACCTCGGGGATCGGGTGCAGGCTGGATATTCATCTAGGCAAACCAAGGTGTACACCATTAAAAACCGCGGGAAACTCGAACGCACTGCAGTGATCGAACACCCGATCCGTGATGATTGGAAACTTGCAGGGGATGTTAAAACCCTGGAGCAAAGCCGTGATTTATATCGGTTTCAAGTTGCTGCTCCAGCCATGAAGACCAGTTCGTTTGAAGTGCCAGAAGAACAACCTAAGATTGAGCCCATTGCAATGCTACCTCTTTTAGATGGTAAACGAAGCGTGCTTTCGGGTAATCCAAACCATTTAGGGGTGGAACTTCAACTCTTTACTCAGGTGAAACCCGTAGAGTTAAAATCCATTGTAATCACCAAGGGCATGGTTGCTGTTGCAAGCGATTTGCATGAATCGCGAAGTTATAAACTGATCAGCCGTTCGGAACTTGATCGAAAAATCATTCTCGAGCATGTAGTAAGGCCGGAATGGAAACTCGATGATGTGGCTTTGAAACCAGTGGAAGGCTCTACCACACTGTATCGATTCCCGTTGGAATTACCCAAGGGTAAAAGCGTGGAAAAGTTGATTGAAGAAACCAAGTCGCAAGTGGTGCAGGAAAAAATTTCGACCATGGAGGAAGGAAGGATCAAGGGGTTCCTTCTTCATCCTGTGTTGAAGCCAGCAGTAAAGGCTGCATTTCAGCGCACCTTGGATGTTAAAGCTGCCTTGCTTGAAACCAAACGCAAACTCACCGAGCGGGAAAAAGAATTGAAAGGTATCACGGAAGATCAAACCCGATTGCGTGCCAACCTGCAAAATGTACCCCCAACTTCTGCAGCTTACAAACGGTATTTGGATAAGTTTGATAAGCAAGAAACTCAAATTGAATTACTTCAAGAAGAGGTTCGCAAATTGCAGATGGAAGAAAAGAGCCAGCAAGCAGAAGTGGATGATGTTCTTAGCGGCATCAGTGCTGAATAGCGCCTCTTGCTTAGTAGTAAAAATCAGAATCCCCGCTTGGGCATTAAATGTGCAACCAAGCGGGGATTCTTTTGTTTACAAACTCTAAGATTACAAGCCAGCGAGCCTTTCACGGGAATCGCCAAACTCTGATAGTTTTAATCCCATGCGATCCATGATGGAAAGATAAAGGCTGCAAAGCTTACGTTTGTCGTTGCCTGCGTTTAAATAATCAAGCGACCTGCCCGTTTGCAATTTGCCACCAAGCCCACCCGCAAGTACAACAGGAACTTGTTGGCCGTTATGCGCATTCCAATGTTCTGAAACAAACATGATGCACGAGTTATCTAGAACTGTTTTGTCGCCTTCTTGCATCTTGGAAAGTTTCTCGATGAGGTAGGCGTATTGTTCAACATGGCAGCGAACAATCGCCTGGTATTCGGGCCCGGTGTTCGAGTGCGAATAACTATGATGATCATCGCGAATGTTAAGGAAGGGATAAACCTGCCCCGAAAGATCGCGGCTCATCAGCATGGTTGCAATGCGTGACCGATCGGTTTGAAATGCCAGTGCGATGATATCTGCCATCAGCCTGCAATATTCGCGGAAGTTGCTGGGCTGGCCTGCGGGTGGGCGTTGATGCAGTGGGACATTGGCGGCAACATTTTCTTTTGCCTGCCTGCGATTAAGCCTTTGTACATGCTGCTCGGTTTCTCTTACCGAGGTAAGGTATTCATCCAGCTTAATCTGATCAAAGCCACTAACCTTACGCTTTAAATCATTAGC
>CAJCCR010000011.1 GCA_903960945.1 uncultured Planctomycetaceae bacterium | reverse complement strand
TAGTGGCGCAGATACTTGGCTTACCGCTGCCAACCTTAAAGCCAAGCCTGGTGCTGATTATTCCAACTCCATTTCCGCAGACCAACTCGCTGCAGAACTTCATGGCAAGCAAACTCGTTTTCCTTCGCTTCAACTATCTGACATGTCTGGTACTGGTGGCTCGGGCCATAGTCATACACTTTCATTTGATATCAATGGCTCGCCACTTCCTGCGGAAAATTCCCCTCGCAGGCTCTTCGAACGGCTCTTCGTTCCAGATTCCGCGGGTGATCGTGCTGCAACACTAAAACGCTATGCAGAACGTAAATCCATCCTTGATGATATCGCTTCCGAATCCAAGGCCCTTGATAAAAACCTTGGTGCCAATGATCGTCGTAAACTTGATGAGTATCTTTCGAGTGTCAGGCAGACCGAAAAGCAAGTCGGCAGACTTCAAGGTTGGGTGGATGTTCCCAAACCCAATGTTTCTGAAACCGGGCTTCAGCTTGGCAGCCAGCCTGGTAATGCCCATGATCGGCCCATGTGGATTGATGTCATGCTCGAAGTTGCCTACCTGACTTTTATTACCGATGCTACAAGGGTCATTACTTTTGAATGGTCAAGAGAAGCGGGCGGATATGGTGGCGGAGGCGAAAACCATCATGAGCTTTCCCATCACGGCGGTGATGCAGGCATGCTCTCTAAGCTTGCCACCATTGATAAGTTTCATCTTTCTCGTCTGGCTCGCTTTATGGGTATGCTTAAATCCACTGCTGAAGCTGATTCCAATATGCTTGATCGAACCATGATTCTTTATGGCTCGGGCATGAATTCCGGCAAGGGTGGTGAACATTCACCCAAGAACCTTCCGACCTTGATGGCGGGGGGTGCGAAGCTTGGATTCAAGCATGGCAGGCACCTTGCGTTTGATGCAGATAAGCATCCGCCTTTGTCGAATGTATTGTTGACGATGCTACAAAAGATGGGCGTTGAAACTTCGAAATTTGCAGACGCCACGGGAACCCTCACCGGCCTGATTTAATGCGGTGTAACCCTACGACTTCTTCTTTTCCTTGCCCTTTTCCTTGGGGATTTTGGAAAGGTCGATCTTCAATGGTAGGGGCTTCTCTGATTTCAATTCCTGCTTATCCGCCCAGTTTTCCTGTGATGTTTTCATCTTCGTAAGCATTGCATCCAGCCTAGGCTTTTGGCTTACATCGTCTGCGAGATCCTTCATTTCATCAGGGTCGTTTTGCAGGTCAAACAACTGGGCTTTGTTGACTGCGATGTTTACTATTAATTTGTAATGGCCATCATTTAAACCACGCATCAGGCCCCGGTAGGTGCTGAAAATCTCTTCTCGATGTGTCTGTGCGGTTCCTTTAAGAACAGGCCAAAGGCTTTTGCCTTCTACACTTGCAGGGGTTTTCGCACCCGCTGCCTCGCAGAAAGTTGGGAACAAATCAAAGGTGTAGCACATCGCTTGGGTGCGTTTATTCTTTTCAATGCCGGGGCCCGAAATTACCAAAGGTATTTTCACCGAGTGTTCATACACATTCTGTTTGCCCATCAAACCGTGGCTGCCGATGGCTAAGCCGTTATCTGCGGAAAAAATAATGATAGTGTTTTCAAACCTGCCTGTGTCTTTAAGAGCTTTAATGACCCTGCCAATTTGTTCATCTTCGTGGGTGATGATGGCGTAGTATTCTGCGAGGTGTTGTTGGATTGCAGTTTTGCTGCGGGGCCATTTTTCTAACTGTTCATCACGGATTACCAATTCGCCATTATTGAAGGGGTGTTCGGGAAGAGAGTTTGCTGGAATAGGTATATCTTTAGGGTTGTACATATCGACAAATCTTTTGGGAGCTTGCCTTGGGTCGTGTGGGGATTTGAATGCGATGTAGGCTGCGAAGGGTTTTCCCTTGGGAGTCTTTTGCAGGAACTCGATGGCTTCGTTGGCAAAGGTTTCGCTGCAATGCTCATTGGGGCTCTTGAGGTTAATCATCTTTCCCTCG
>CAJCCR010000010.1 GCA_903960945.1 uncultured Planctomycetaceae bacterium | reverse complement strand
CCGGGTTTTGGTTCTTTGTCATGCCCTGTAGACATCGTTAACAGATCTTTGACTTTCATTGCTTTCAAATTTTCTGAAGGTTCAGCAGGTGCAAGGTCTGGAAAAAATTTAAGCACGGGATCTTCAACGCTTAACTTGCCTTCTGACACTACAAGGCCCACTGCGGTGGATGTAAAACTTTTGCTAAGTGAATTCAAAATGTGCGAAGTTTCAGAAGTTTGGGGATTCCACCAGCATTCCGCAATCACATGCCCATGGCGCACCAGCATGAAGCTATGCATGGTGTTGATTTCTTTATCTGCTGCCTCGATGAATGCTTGGATGATTGCAGAAGAAACCCCTTGGGCTTCGGGGGTGCTGCGGGGCAGTGAGTTATCAGATTTGGGTTGGGCCCAAGCGGAAGAACTAATTGCTAAAGTAAGAAAGATTGCCCAAGGGGTGATCGAATAGATGTTCATCGTATTTCTCGATTGTGTTGTTAAAACAAAACCAAAGTATACATTAAGAAGTTTCTTTTTTCTAGGTGGTGATGTGTAATCTTTATTTCTGATGCATTTGTTCCCCACCGTCCCAGGATGGATCAGGCGGGTTAATTAAGAAGTCTTTGCAACGATTCAGATGGATTATTGTAAGCTGGTCGTTTGGATGTTGCTCTGCGATTTTCGCAAAAAGTTGAACCCCAGTTTTCCAATCCTTGTTTAAGTAAGCAGCAAAAGCTATTTTAAAATCGTTACAAAAAGCAACTATTTTGCTGGATGTTTCATTAGTTATGCCTAGGAGTTCGTGCGCCAGTATTTTCTTTTCTTTTCCTTTAACAGCAACCAAGTCTATCGGGCGGGTCACCAACTTATCGCCACATGCTTTTAGAGTGGAATCAGTAATGATGATCGATGTACCATAAGTTTTGTTAAGCCCTTCGAGCCTGCTTGCAAGATTAACGTTATCACCCATCACGGTGTAGCTTAGGTGTTCTTCGGTGCCAATGTTTCCAAGTACCACATTGCCTGTATTAATTCCAATCCTAGCAACGAAAATTGGTTTGTTTAAACGGGCCCATTCTTTTTGCAGGAAGGAAAGATTATGAAGGCCTTGGATAGCAGCTTTGCAAGATTTGAAGGCGTGTTCTTCACAGTTTTTGGGAGCATTCCAGTAAGCCATCACCGCATCGCCTATGTACTTATCCACCGTGCCTTGATTCGCATTAATTACGGAAGAGAAGCAACCAAGGTATTCATTGAGTTGTAATACCAAATCATTAGGGGAAAGAATTTCGGAGTAATGAGTGAAGTTGGCGATATCTGCAAAAAAGATGGAGACTTCTTTTTCTTTGCCGCCGGGTTTGGCGACGACTCCAGCATCAAATAAGCTTTTCAGCATTTCCTTAGGAAGATATTTGGTGAAGGATTGAAGCCCGACCTGCATTCGGCTCATGGATTTAGAAAGATTTTGCACTTCTTTTACGTAGGGTTCACCTATTTTAATTTTGTAATCGAAATCTAGTTTACCTATTTTATTTGCGAAAAGAGCGAGGTGCTCAAGGTTTTTAGCGGCTCTTCCAGCAAAAAATATGGTGATAATTGTTCCGATTAGCATGATGACAAGGGTGATAAGCATGGTGATTTGAAATTGCTCATAGGACTTGGCGTATAAAATATTTTCTGGGATATATAGGCACAGTACCCACCATGGCATTTGACCCGGAACCAAAGTTGCGGCGCTGCCCATGTAGCCTGTTCCATGATCGTTGAATGTAAAAATTTTGTGACCGGGTACATCCGGTATTCGGGTGAATTCTTCAGGCAAATTTTGAATCAGTGATGAAATTGCAGGGTCTTTCATTTCCTCCGGCTTACTAATAAGGAGTAAATTTCCCTTTTTATCTCGGGGGAAAGTTTCATCTCGAAGTGAATGTGCGATTAAAACAGTGGATCCATCTGGGCGCTTTTCTAAAATGAATCCCTTAAGATTTTGTGTATGAACATCATCCAGTAAAGAAGCCAGATAATCACTGATCGTGAAATTACCTATATCCATGCTTATTACTGCAGCGAGGTCTCCATTTTTGTCGAAGAGGGATTTAACGCAATGAATACCAGACCCATGTTTTTTAACATTTTCGGCATTTTTAAAATTAAATGCCTCCGTCCACATACTTTTGGATTTGGCAGGTAATGATTTCCCCAAGAGATACCAAGGCGTATCACGAAAACTTACGTGCAATTCTGGAATAGTTTCAAAAGGTTTGTCAGGGTAATTTTCGATCAGGTATTTTTTTTTGGTGAACGTTTCATTTATGGGGCTGGGTATGTATTCTCGCAATGTGATATCTGCATCTGTCGAGGTGTTATCAGGTTCCTCTTTTGGCGGAGAATGGATTGATCCATATTTAAATTGCTTATTTATTGGTGGATCTAACACGAATGTTCTTCCTGTTTTTTCCTCCATATAGACGATTACGCCATACCTAGGGTTTTCAATTAAGTGGTCAGAAAGTGCATTCAGGAAAACTTTGGTATTGGTGCCATCGGAGTTAGTGTTTTTATAAATGCGCTCGGTTGTGTTTACAAAATCTTCTGTTTCATGAATAAGCCTTTCTAAATTTTGATTGATATTAAGCGAAAGCTGATAGCCGATTGCATGAGCGAAATCCTTGCGGTTTTCTAGGCTCTGCCTTAAGCAAACAAAAGTTATGGTCAAGCCTGTTATAAAGATTATTACAAAAAGAATAGTAATTAAAGCGTATCTTAAGGGAACAGATATTAAGTTTTTAATCATCGCAAACGGCCTAAGGTAAGAAATTCAAATACACTCAGGTATTATCAGATTATTTATGATCGGACTTCATATTACCAATATTGTTCAGGTCGAAATAGGTTCATCCTTATTAATTTCCTTTTTCTTATTAATCATGTACGAATAAACCCTCATGGAGTATTTTGTAATGATTGGTTTAGGCCACGAATACTTTTTGGGATGATTATAAAGCCATGAATAAATCCGTTAAGCTTGTAACTCTGACTGCTTTGGCACTTGTATTTTCTATCCAATCTGCAAATGCTCAGTCCATGCTGGAAAAGAACACGGTGTTTGCTGCTAACACGGAGGGTATTCGCACCTATCGTATTCCCGGTATGGTTGTAACCACCAAGGGAACGGTGCTGGCATATTGTGAAGCACGAAAAAACAATTCCTCCGACTGGGGCGAAATTGAAGTGCATTTACGCCGTTCTACCGATGGTGGCAAAACTTGGGAACTACAAAAAAAGATAGCTCACACCGGTGTCCGCCTTGAGGGGAATCCCACCAAAAAGAACGATGGCGAAACCGAACAGACTGTCAATAATCCCGTTGCAATCGTCAATCGCCAAACTGGTAATATCCACTTGCTTTATTGCATCAATTATTCCCGATGCTTTTCCATGCGCAGTAATGATGATGGTATTACATGGAGCAAACCAGTGGATATCACTGCAACCTTTGAGCCTTTCCGCATGAAGTATAATTGGAATGTGATTGCAACCGGCCCGGGCCATGGCATTCAATTGAAGAGTGGAAGATTGGTCGTTCCTATTTGGTTGGCTTATGGAAAACCGGGCGAGCATAAACCCTCTGCTTCAGCCACCATCTATAGTGATGATCATGGTAAAACTTGGAAGGCAGGCGAGATGCCTCTGCCAAACGAAGGTGAGATGGGCAATCCAAACGAAACTATGATTACCGAACTTTCGGATGGTTCTGTCATGCTCGTGAACCGCAATGTATCAAAGGCCAATCGTAAGCTCATTACCACTAGCCCCAATGGCGCAACTGATTGGACCAAGCCGTACTTTCATCCGCAGCTCTGGGAACCCATTTGCATGGCAAGTATTGTTTCTCATCCTTCTAATTTAGGTACTTTGCTTTATTCTGCGCCCCATACTTTGGGACTTGATGCTGCCAAGAAAGAGATTCCTGCGGGCAGAGGCAAGCGGGAAAATCTTTCGATCAAGCTGAGTCGTGATGATGGTAAAACATGGCCCCTCAATAAAACTTTGGAAGCAGGCCCCAGCGCTTACAGCGACCTCGCAGTACTTTCAGATGGCACCATCCTTTGCCTTTATGAAGGGAAAGATGTTATTTCCCTCGCTCGCTTCAACCTTGATTGGTTGAATGAAAAGTAAACAAATCGCTGATCATTTTTTGAAAAGAATCATGTTAAGTTGGAGTTCTTTTGGTGCAATTTCCTGCCTTGAGCACAACAACTCTTGGCCATGTAAAAGTGTTTTAAAAGTCTGAATTGCAGGGTATCAGTTACCATCAATTTTATGCCTGTTATTTCAACGCAGGCGTGATTCTTTACAGCAATAATTCTTGGAAATAATTAAAGCTATTTTTGCTAAAAGTGCCGACCCTCTTGCCATTACCTTTTTAAAAAGTATTATTAAGTAATACATACTTGGTATAACATAGTAAAACTTATTTTTGGCAGATAATCCAGTTTAGCAATACGTTGAATTGGCGCGGTTTGTCTCTTTTTCCACATAAGTTCTTAGGCAGACGTTGATTACTGCTCCGTGATTTTGGTGATTAAGGCATCGTTGAAGTTTCATTCGCGCTCATTATTTAAGGGGTCGAATTATGCGAAGATTGAGTTTGGTCACCCTGGTGTTAGTGTTGGTGCTTATGGCGGGGTGTTCGAATCAAGCGCGACGACCAGGAAAACTCCGTGTTGTTGTCACTTACAGTGTGCTTGGCGATCTGGTCAAAAATGTTGCTGCAGATTGTGCCGAGATTGTTGTTCTTGTCGGCCCAGATGGGGATGCTCACACCTTTGAACCTACTCCGAAGGATGGCATTGGTCTTGCAGATGCTGATTTGGTTTTTGAAAACGGTATCGGATTCGAGCCTTGGCTCGATAAATTACATGCGGCATCAAATTCCAAGGCCAGGCGGGTTGTCGTCACACAGGGTTTAGAAATTCTTGAGGGCGAGTGCAATCATAATGATAAAGTAGGCGAAAAACATGAACATGAAGATGATCCGCATGTTTGGCATGAAGTCCAAAATTCAATTCATATGGTGGGTATCATCTGCGATAAACTCGCAGAGGCTGATCCAGTCAACTCAGAAAAGTATAAGGCCGCTTCAACAAAGTATCTAAAACGGCTTGAGGCGCTCGATCTCTGGGTTTTGGCGCAGGTTGAAATATTGCCCAAAGACCGAAGAAAGCTGGTTACTAGTCACGACACCTTTGGCTATTTTGCAAATCGCTATGGATTTCAAGTCTTAGGTACTTTGTTATCGTCTTTTTCTACTGAGGCATCGGATCCTTCCCCAGTTACTTTTGCCAAGCTGGTTGACTCCATCAAAGCTGCAAAGGTGCAGGCCATTTTCGCTGAGAATACTCAGAACCCAAAAGTTATGGAGCGATTGGCGAGTGAGGCAGGCGTGAAGCTGGCACCTCCCCTTTTTACTGATGCCCTAGGCAAACCGGGCAGCCAAGGCGATACCTATGAAAATATGATCCGTAGCAATGTAACAACTATAGTGGATGCGCTAAAACAATGAGTGAACCTAGGTTTCCTTATTCAAGCGGTCGTCATGCCGATCCGGTGAAAGGCGCGCCTTCTCTTCTTACCGAAGATATAGTCGTTGGTTATCCCGGTGCGCTGATCCCGGCGCTAAGAGGTGTGAACTTAGAGGTTCCATCTGGAACTTGCATGGCGCTTGTTGGCCCAAATGGGTCGGGTAAAAGCACACTTCTAAAGGCGGTGGCGGGGTTGCTACCTGTGGTTTCCGGGTCTATCCGTGTTTACGGAAATTGTGTCGGGGCTTGCCATCATCGTGTAGCTTACCTGCCTCAGCGGGGCGAGATTGATTGGGCCTTCCCCATCTCTGTCGAGCGCCTTGTGCTTACTGGGCGTTATGTTCACCTTGGTTGGTTGCGACTACCCACCACCCGTGACAAAGATATCGTTGCAGCCTCAATTCGGCGACTTGGCCTTTCGGGTCTTGCAACGCAGAAGATCGGTAATTTGTCGGGTGGCCAGCAGCAGCGGGCACTACTAGCACGGGCTCTGGCCCAACAGGCAGACCTCTTGTTGTTGGATGAACCTTTCAATGCTGTAGATGCTTCCACACAAGACACCATTTATGATGCCATGCGTAATCTTAGGCAGCAGGGTAAGACTCTTATTGTTGCAACCCATGATCTTAGTCGGTTGACCGGTGCGTTTGATATGGCGGCTTACCTCAAGGCAGGGAAATTGATTTCACAACCTGATGCCTCACCCTGTTTTCTCAATCTGGAAAAGGAACAGGTATGGACTGGTTGATTGAGCCTTTTCGCTACGCATTCATGCAGCATGCACTAGTCGCTGCTTTGCTCGTCGGCATTACCTTTGCCATGCTTGGTGTGCATGTGGTTCAGAGGCGTATGGCCTTCGTAGGGGATGCACTGGCACACACCACGCTCCCGGGGTTGGTGGTTGCCCATCTCTTTGGACTGAGCCTATCTTTAGGTGGGCTTGCTGCAGCTTTGGTGACTGCCTTGCTTATTGGTTGGGCTTCACGAAGGCAAACGATCAAGGAGGATACAGCAATTGGTGTGGTGTTTACCGGCATGTTTGCGCTTGGCGTGCTGCTTATGAGTAGAACCCGGTCTTATCGTGACCTTACCCATATGCTTTTTGGGAATGTTTTGGGTGTGACTACCAGCGATTTGTGGTTTATCAGCGGTGTAGCTCTTGTTGTGTTTATCGTGCTGGTGCTTTTTCACAAAGAGTTGGAGCTTACCGCTTTCGATCCCACTCATGGCGAAGTTATCGGGCTGCACGCAGATTTGATGCGGTTTCTCCTTCTCGGACTTTTAGCACTTGCAGTCGTTACTGGTATTCAAACTGTTGGCGTAATACTCACCAACGCCCTGCTCATCACCCCCGCAGCAACTGCTGCTTTCTTGTCCGATCGCATGCCTTGGCGCATGTTGTTTGGTGCAGTCCTCGCTTCCATATGCTCGGTTGCAGGGCTTTTATTTTCTTATGCTGTTGAAACCTCTCCTGGTGCAGCAATCGTCCTTTCCTGCACTGTTGCTTTTATAGTTGTTTTTGTTGTCACTTCTGCTTTTAGAAAGTTTCGTCCCGCAGCCTCTGATTTGGTTCAAGTTGATGAACTAAATGATGCAGTACTTCCTGAGGAGGTTTCCCAATGCAATTAATTACGAAGCGGATGGCGCTGGCCCAGGTTGTGTTCTGCCAAGGTTGTTGTTGTGGTCACACGGATCGTGGCAAGCCAGAACTTCCTGCAGAACAGCTTAAAGAGATATGGAAGGTTGAGAAGCTTAATCGCACGGTTCAATTAACGATTTCCGGGTGCCTAGGGCCTTGTGATCTTACCAATGTCGCACTTGTCATTACACCTGAAGAAAATGTTTGGCTTGGTGGCATGGCTGGGGAGGAAGTTTATGAGTCGATCGTAACTTGGGCCCGAAGCTGTCATGCTGAGAGTAGGGTGATTCCACTTCCGGAGGTATTGACACCGCTGCGGTTTGATAGGTTTCAAATGAAGGAGGTTTTGTTATGAAAACGATTGGGCTTTCCGAGACGATAAAAATGACGGCATGGGATATAGAGGAGGTTGCCTCCTTTGATAGCGGGAAAGAGGATATCCTGATTTTGAAACGGTTGCCCGTGCCTGGGATTGAAGAAGCTATTGCATCGGCGCTCGTGCGCGATTTTCGTTCCAAAATAACAGTTGCGTCCTCCCTTGCCCTTGCAAGAGAGTCGCTTACAGCCTTGAACATCAACTGCCCCCAGTTTGCATCAGACATTGCCTTGCTGGCCGATACCTTTCTGGCTCAATTTGAAATTGCAGAAGCTTTTCTGAGGGTTGAGGTAGTCCACAAGGCGACCTGCCCAAAGTTTCATTGCGACAATGTGAGGGTGCGTTTGGTTGCAAATTACTTTGGCCCTGCTACAGAATATGTTCATACCGATGCTCCGGAGGCAGTTTGCTCTGCTCCATCTTTCTCGCTCGTTTTTCTCAAAGGGCACAAGCATCCAAATCATGCTGATTCAGTTCATCATCGTTCGCCCAATATCCCCAATGGTTCTAAGCGCTTGTGTGTTGTTTTGGATTTCTAAGACTCTTTTACACAAAGGTTGAAGATAATGATAAATAAACTTCCCGTAACAGTTCTTTCCGGTTTTCTGGGCGCTGGAAAAACGACATTACTCAACCATGTTCTCGGTAATCGCGAGGGGTTGAAGGTTGCGGTGATTGTCAATGATATGTCGGAAATTAATATCGATGGTGCGTTGGTCAAGGCAGGTGGCGCGGCTTTATCGCGTACCGATGAGAAGTTGGTTGAAATGTCCAATGGGTGCATTTGTTGCACTCTGCGTGAGGATTTGCTAAAGGAAGTTGCCCGACTTGCAGAAGAGGGCCGATTTGATTATTTGCTAATCGAATCGACGGGCGTTAGCGAGCCCATTCCTGTTGCCGAAACTTTCACTTTTGAAGATGAGTCCGGTCAAACGCTTTCCAGCGTGGCACGCCTCGACACGATGGTTACCGTGGTCGATGCTTTTAATTTCTTGAATGATTATCAATCCCTTGACAATCTTGCCGACCGTAATCTTGCCCTTAATGATGAGGATGAACGTGAGGTCGTTGGGCTTCTTGTCGAGCAGGTTGAATTTGCAGATGTGATTATTATAAATAAGACGGATTTGTTGACTTTTAATAAACTCAACAAACTTGAAGGTATATTGAGATCGCTAAATTCTTCAGCAAAGATTATTCGAGCCAAGCGGGGTATGGTGCCACTTGCGGAGGTATTGGACACCAAACGATTTGACTTTGATCGGGCGTCTGATGCGCCAGGGTGGATGGCAGTCTTGCGGGGCGAGGAACAGCCTGAAACCGCAGAGTATGGGATTACATCTTTTGTCTTTAATGCCCGCAGGCCCCTGCATCCCAAGCGCTTTTTTTCATTTGTCAACAAAAAGAGGCTGCCCAAGGGATTGCTGCGTTCCAAGGGATTTTGCTGGATTGCCACCCGCTCCGACTTGGTTGGACTTTGGTCTCAGGCTGGACAAATTGCTGAACTATCACCCCATGCCTTTTGGTGGGATACGGTTCCCCCCAGCGAGTGGCCTGAAGACCCTGAGACTCTTGCCTCGATTAAAAACCAATTTGATGGTGAATATGGTGATAGGCGTCAGGAATTGGTTTTCATCGGACGCAAGATGGATGAAGCCAAGATTCGCACCTCACTTAACGCATGCCTGTTGACAGATGAAGAGATGAAGGGTGGACCCGAAAAGTGGGCCAAGTTCCCTGACCCCCTTCCCAAGTGGATTATGCCAGATCTAGAGAAAGACTCAGAAGCAACCAGCGGGAGAATTCATGATTAATTTATTCGGCCAAAAGTCGCCCCGCGACCCAGATGCTGTTTTGCGTATCAAACAGTGGGCAATAGATTTGCTTGGCTTGGGCAATGATGTTGCCGTGACGGTGATGCAGTTAACCTGCACCGAGGAGGGTTGTCCCGATGTCGAAACTGTTGTGGGTATTCTTGAACCAGGTTGCCCGCGCAAATTTAAAGTTTTTAAGCCACTTGCAGAGGTTTTAAGGGATGACCTTGAAAAGGTGGTACGGGAATCTATTAAGGAGCAAGAATAATGGCTAATTTACTTTGTACAGTCGGTTGTTTATTAATTTTAGGAAGCGACTGTATAAGTGAAACATCAGAGTATCTCCCACAGCATCAAAGTGTGACCTTAAACAAAAGTTCTTTCTTGGTTGGGTATATTGCAGAAGTGGAGGTGTTTAGAAGAGGGATCACCTCTTACGGACGAATCATCGTAACCAAAGATGGTTGCATCCATATCGAGCAATTGGATGAACCTACGGTCCGCTGGTTTCAAGGCATCATCGATCAGATTTCGTCATCTACCTCAAGGGGCTGGGATAACCGATCACTACGTTCCGGTTCAGTGCGCTGTATTTGGGGGAACATGGCACAAAAAGATGTGCTTGCAGAAATTTATACTGCTGATGCTTCGATTAGAGTTTATAGGCACCAACTTTTGCCCAGTCGTTAAGCACTTTCAATATTGAAAGTTAAAATCTTGTATCGGAAAGTTTTGTTGTTTTACCTGAACTTATCTTAATTATGGCTTTTATTTGCTTCTATTTGGGCCATGATCTTAGAAACCCAATCCCCAATCAAGCCGCACTATTTTTCATAGACTTGCCGTACTTAAAGCTTCTGGTATAATTTTGTATGACTCACATGGTATAACATTGTTAGAACGAAATGCGTCCATTTTAGCCATACTTTAAGGAATTATCATCATGAAAACGAATACCGATAGCAGGGTTCCGGTTACGGTACTTACTGGGTTTCTTGGCTCAGGCAAAACGACACTTTTGAACCATATTCTTACCGCTAACCATGGCAAAAGAATTGCTGTTATTGAGAATGAGTTTGGTGAGGTGGGCATCGATCAAGATCTTGTGATCAATGCGGAAGAAGAAATTTTCGAGATGAACAATGGGTGTATTTGCTGCACTGTTCGCGGGGATCTGATTCGGATCCTGGGCAATCTCATGAAGCGTCGTGATCGTTTCGATTATATCCTTGTCGAGACGACAGGCATGGCTGATCCCGGTCCAGTGGCACAAACTTTTTTCGTCGATGACGAGATCAAGCAGAATACAAAGTTAGATGGGTTGGTTACGCTAGTCGATGTCAAGCATGTTCAGCAGCATTGGGATACGAACGAGGTACAAGAGCAGATAGCATTTGCAGATGTCATCATGCTTAATAAGATCGATCTCGTTACTCCCGAAGAACTCAATTCTCTGGAAGCTCGCATCAAGGGGATGAATGCTGCTGCAAAGGTTTACCGAACCCGTGATAGTGTGATCGAGATGGATCGCATTTTAAATGTGGGGGGGTTCGATCTCGACCGTGCGATGGTAACTGACCCTCAGTTTCTTGAGCCTGAATATCCATTCGAATGGGGTGGTGTTTTCACCCTTGATGCGGGCGAGTACACTTTGGTGATGCAGGAGGGCCCAGACCCTGCCATTAAACTTGCCCTGCTACCAGCACCAGGCGGACTGGCTTCTGCTGTAGATAATGCAGTATGGTGTTTCAGCGAGCGTGAAGCGGTTGAGATTAAGGGTACGATAAAGCCTGCCAAGAAATTGCTTGAGGCGTCCCTGCCCGGAGGGGAAGTTCGCATTTCGGTGCACATAGCCCTTAAGGGTGACTATGCACTTTTCACCGAGCATCATCCAGATGAATTCAAGGCAGTGTTGTGCGGTCAATCTGGTATTCTCAGTGCGAAAGAATCTCACGCCTACAAACCAGATCACGAACACGATGATGCAGTTTCCTCTGTTGGGATAACAATTTCAGGCGATCTGGATCATATCAAACTCAATAAATGGCTAAGCGAACTGCTTCAAACCCAGGGGCAGGATATCTTTCGTATGAAGGGTGTTCTAGCGATCAAAGGGGATGCTAACCGTTTTGTTTTTCAGGGTGTTCACATGTTGTTTGAAGGTCAGCCTGATCGTCCATGGGGTAAGACTGTTCGCGCAAACAAGCTAATCTTTATCGGTCGTAATCTTAACCGGACTGCACTGACGGAGGGCTTCCGATCATGTTTGGCGTAACCCGCAAGCCTCGTTTGAAAAAGAAGTGGGAGGGCATGATATCAGATCATATCATCGCCCTTTTATGGTCGCCTGACGGATTGCTCATTGCTGCAGCCTCGGTGAGTGGTCCGGTTGCTCTTATCGATGCCGCTTCGGGAAAACTTCTGCATATTCTTTCAGGCCATGGCTTTGGCACCACCTCGATCGCATGGATGGATAACTCCACTTTGGCGAGTGCCGGCCAGGATGGTTTAGTTCGTTTTTGGGATGTTGCAAGCGGAGAAGAAAAGTTGGCGCTTGATGCTGGCGCTAAGTGGGTCGAGCGACTTGCAGTCAGCCCGTGCGGTTCTTATATCGCGTCGGCATCTGGTAAGAAGGTAAGGCTCTGGGACAAAAAAGGTACCCATATCCGTGACTATCCAGACCAAGGCAGCACCATCACCGATATTGTCTGGGGTCCGGGCCGTTTAGAGCTGACATCCTCGGCTTATGGTGGCATACGCGTGTGGTCTCCCAGCAAGAATGAACCTGTGCGGGAATTTAATTGGAAGGGCTCGGTGCTTCGCTTGGCTTGGTCGCCCGATGGCAAATACCTTGCCACCGGAGATCAGGATTCGACAGTGCATTTCTGGATTGGTGCCACTGGCCAGGATTTGCATATGTTTGGCTACCCGATGAAAGTGCGTGAACTTGCATGGGATCGGGATAGCCGTTTTTTGGCTACGGGTGGGGGCTCTCAAGTCACTGTTTGGGATTGCTCAGGGAAGGGCCCTGAAGGGACAGCGGCCCTGCAACTTAAAGGGCACGATGAGTCTGCCAATGTCAATGTGCTTGCCTACCAGCGTAATGGCAACATTCTGGTATCTGGTGCAGGCGATGGAAAGGTTTTGCTGTGGTGCCCTGTTGAAGGGGTGCGCATACAAGGAAAGGCGAACTTAAGCGGCGGCGTTACGCAAATTGTCTGGTCGCAGGATGATTCACATATTGCGGTTGGTACGGATGTGGGCGAAGTGGCGGTTTACTCTATATGAATCGGTTAAGGTAATGACCAACCCTTCAATAATTTTGCGTTTACGAACCTGGTTTCGGGCGCTGGTAGAGTACGATTTTGCTCCTAAGTTTAGTGCAAAAGTTCGATGGTTTGTTTACCACCCGCTAGGCGTGCTTACCATTGCAGCCTTCACCTCTTTTTTGTGTGGATTATTTATTCATTCGCAGGGTTTCGTGCTTAGTGGTGGCGTGCTTGCAGTGGTTGCTTTAGGCGTAATCTGGCCCTGGCTTTCTTTGCGTGGGTTGGTCGGATCCATTTCCTTTGATCGTTTGCGCGCCTGTGAAGGGGATTTTGTAGAGGTTCGACTTACCCTGCGAAATCGATTTCCATGGCCGGCGTGGGGATTGGCGGTGCGAGGGGGGTTCGGTGGCAATACAACCGAGGTGGTTGCTGGAATCGCTGTCACTCCCCGACGCAGAAGTGCACTTTGTCGTTGGACTTTTAAGCCGCTTTGTCGAGGTATTTTCCCTGTTACAACTCTGAAACTGACCACGGGTTTTCCGTTCGGTTTGTGGGACAATTCTAAGGCCCTTTCTGTCGAAACTCCTTTGATTGTCTGGCCTTTTATGTACCCGGTAGGCCCCATCCCTCAAGTAAGTGGCGACCATCAGGTTGAAGGAAATGTGTCTCGAAGCAAAGTAGGTACAAACGGCGATGTGCTCGGAGTAAGGCCGTACCGCCGTGGCGATTCTCCCCGCAGAATTCATTGGGCCCAGTCGGCAAAGTATGACCGTCTAATCGTTTGTGAACTTCAGTCGAATTCTCGTCCTGTTATTCAGATTGTTCTTGATGTTGACCCACGCAGTCACGCTGGTAAAGGATCAGATTCCTCGTTGGAGTGGGCGATTCGTATTGTTGCAAGTTTTGCCAAGGGGTGGCTTGAAGACGGAGCCCAGATTGGTCTGGCTTATGGTGGAAAAGATATCCCGCCAGCGTCTGGCCAAGCGCAACTCTGCAAAATTCTCGATGCCTTGGCCTGTTTACCCGAAGATTGCGATAAACCTCTAGTCGATGTTTTGTCTTGCCCGAAATGCAGGGGCTTTCGTGATGGACTACAGGTAATCGTTACCACCGATCGAACCCATGCCCATGGAAGTTGTGGTGCGTGCGAGGTCGAAGATCAGCGTTGGGTTGTACTTAAAGCCGACGCATTCTCTGAACCTGCTGATTTCGATCACTGTGACAACTCCCACATTGCTCCATGGTTGTTTATTGATTCACCCAAATCAGTACCTGTTCAACTCAAAGGTGGCTGGCGGGAGGCAAGACATGGTTCCTGAAATATCCAGTCTGGTACGCCGTTCTACTTTTGCTCTTATTGCTTTGGCATCGGTTGGAGTTGATGTTGCTGCAGGCGATGGGCGTGCGGTTGGGCAAAGTATTTGCTTTGCAGCAATCTGGATTGTGGTGGCTGCGGTGGTCGCTCAGTTTGTTCCAATCCCCACCGACCCGCGGTCCAAGCCTCCCTTATGGTTATTCCTTTTGTTACTTGGGTTGGCTTTGGCACCCTTTGGTGTAGAACCGCTGCGTAGGAACTGGACTGGGGATGGTTACCCGCTTGAAATCCAGATGGTTTGCAGCTTGCGGAATGTCGGGCTGGGGTTGGCTATTTGCGCCGGTTGGCTTTTATGCCTGCGACTTGCCTGCGTGACCAGCTTATTCCTTATTCTTTTCTCTGCCTCGATGACCAATCACCCTGCGGTGATGGTGGTGCTTGGCATGTACACTGCAACGGGCAGCATATGGCTGATGATTACTTATTGGTCTGGCTTGCGTTTGGTCTTTGTCGCCCCTGAGAAGGCTGTCACAGTCGAGCTACATGATGCCGGCGAGCGGGCGCCTTGGCTTGGGCTTTCATTTCTTATTTTCTTTTTGGGACTGGCATTGGCGTTGGTGTTGGTAGGTCCCAGGCGTGCATCGTATGCTCTGGGCGAATGGATGCCAACCTCTGGGGGAACAGGGGCAACGGATATGTTTGCCCGATATGGGGTGGGGGATGGCCCCGAAGAAACTGCGGGAGACAATGCCAAGGCTGCGGGCATGGTCGAGACTGATAAAATGATTGAGGATAATAAAAACTCGCTCATAGATGCAGTCAATGATTTATACGGCCCCCCTCACAAGCCGAACAAGGACCTAGAGCGGATGGTTGCTGCAGGCAAGGTGGATGTGATTCAGTTTCACGGTAAACTTCCAGACAACAAGCGCCCAAGTCGTGACTTTGACACCGGGCGCAAAGGGCCTAAAGGCAATTCAAAACCCAAGAGCCAGAGCGCCCGTGGAGTGTTTGAAGTGCAGGGCCGCACTCCCTTGCATATTCGCCTGGTCGCTTATGAAATTTATGAACCTGTTGAAAAACGATGGCTCGAGGCACGTAAACCCAGCAGCAAGTTGATCGAAGCCCAAGGGGGCGACTGGATGAAACTAGGCTTCTTCAAACCCAATGATTGGTATTTGGCAGATGAACGCCATCAGTTGAAGGTTGCAGAATTAAAGTCGAATCTTGTTCCAACTCCATCGTTGTTGACGAACTTTCGCATTAACAAGGTGGATAAATCGGATTACTACGAGTGGGATTATGAAGGTGTTCTCGCCCTAGCTGGAAGAAAGCGTACACCTCCCGGAGTTATCGTAACAACTGATTGTCGAACGGTCGACCCTATGCGGTTACCAAAATCTGCTTTTGGAACAGTGGGTGGAACTAGTGGTTCGTCACTCAAGCTTGGAGATATACCATTAATCATTCATCCCGAGATCCAGAAACTTGCAAGGGAATGGGCAGGAGAGCATCCAAGGGGCTGGCTTCAGATTGATGCAATCAAAAGGAAACTTTTAAGCGAGTACGCCCTAGACCTGAATGCCACTGCGCCACCCGAACACCCCGCACCCGTGATGTGGTTTTTGACTGAATCAAAGCGCGGGCCAGATTATCTGTTCGCTAGTGCATTTGCCCTGATGTTACGGGCACTTGATTACCCAACCCGTATTTGCATGGGTTACTATGCATCCCCTGATGCATATGATCCAGAGACAGCGCATACCCCGGTGAAGGTGACTGATTTGCACTTTTGGCCCGAGGTGTTACTTTTAGATGGGCATTGGATGGTGCTTGAACCCACCCCTGGTTATTGGGCGCTAGGGCCGACCCTTCCACTATTCGAACGCATCCTTGACGCCTTTGTCTTCCTTATCGCCTGGTTATACTCGCACATAGTAAAATTAATCCTGCTATCCGGCTTACTATTTACAGTCTGGATATACCGTCGCGATTTGTTTGATTCGCTTGCCTTCTTGATATGGTCATGGTTTCCTGGAAAGACATGGCGTGAACAAGTGCGGGGCGCTGTTGCAGTTCTCGAACGAAGGGGAAGGTTATCTGGTAAGGCGCGAAAGTGCCGACAGACGATTATTTGCTGGCTGCGCGAATCCTTATTGAAGTCCTCCGGGCCTGATGCCGACATTTACCAAATTACCCTTATGGCCCAATGGGCAGCTTATGGACAAGAGGCCCCGCCACCCTGGTCCCAATCCGAAGTTTTGAATGTTTGCCATCGAGTGCTAGGTAGTTGGACGTTGAAGCGTTGGCGTAATGCACCTTCTGATTTTCCAATTGGAGATAAATCCTGACATGTCCATATTAACAGATGATGTACAAACAAATCTTACCTCGCAGGGTGCTCTTCTTGAAGGGATTCGAATTGCATTGAACCGTGCGTTGCGGGGAAAAGCGGATGTGGTAGAAAAAGTAATAGCCTGCCTTCTTGCGCGTGGTCATCTCCTGCTCGAGGATTTGCCTGGCCTAGGTAAGACGACTCTAGCCAAGGCTATTGCTTTTGCAGTGGGTGGAAATTTTTCTCGAGTCCAGTGCACCCCAGATTTACTTCCGGGAGATATCACCGGGTTCAGCGTCTTTAACCAAAAGACCCGCGAATTTGAGTTCCTATCCGGCCCGGTCTTTAGCGATGTGCTGCTCGCGGACGAAATCAATCGCACCACTCCCAGAACCCAAAGCGCTTTGTTAGAGGCGATGGCAGAGCGTCAGGTAACGGTGGATAACATCAAGCACACACTAACACCAATGTTCTTTGTGATCGCTACCCAAAATCCCGTAGAACATCACGGTACTTATCCTTTGCCCGAGGCGCAACTCGATAGGTTTGCAATGAAACTGGCAGTGGGATACCCTGAAAAAAGTGATGAACTCGGTTTGCTTGCAGCAGCCATAGGCCATGTTGATGATCCTCCGAGTCAGAAAAGTGTGTTAGTGAAAGGTCAGCTGGCAGGTTTGCAAGAGCGAGTCTCTAAAGTGTTGGTACAGCCAAATGTGCAGGAGTATCTGGTTGATCTGGGAAGGGCGACACGGGTTCACCCAAAGGTGACGCTGGGATTAAGCCCTCGGGGTTTGTTGATCTGGCAGCGAGTTGCCCAAGCGTGGGCTTTCCTCAAAGATCGCCCATTTGTTACGCCCGATGATATTCAAGATGTTGCAATTCCCGTACTCTCCGTCCGTCTTGGTCTCGCACCGGATGCAGCATCAAATATTATAAATCAGTTGCTCGAAACAGTTCCTGTACCAGTTTAAAACACAGATTCTTTATGAGGAGCTTGACGATGGACATTTTATGGAGCGTGCTGCTTCGAATCGGTCAGACTGCGGTCGAGTCTTCTTCAACTCTATTTGTGGGATTCTTCGTTGCTGCTGTTATGCGACGTATGTTAGGCCCTGAATCCACGCGAAATTTATTTGGCGGAGAGGGGCTCAAAGGGCTGTTTAGGGCATGGGTTATTGGGTCTCTGCTACCAGTCTGTTCTCTGGGTGTTATCCCAGTCGCACGGGAAATGCGTAGGGCGGGCGTTCCAACTGCCACTATCCTGGCATTTGTCTTGGCAGCCCCACAACTCAACCCGCTTTCTTTCCTGTACGGACTCACTCTTTCAGAGCCGATAGTTATCATCTGCTTTGTCATTGCGACGATGCTCCTCGCAATTTCAGGTGGGGAATTGTGGAAGCGCGTATTCGAAAAACCTTCGGATTCCCTGTTGCCTTGCGACGAGCCAATGCCTCCCCCTGGTATTAAAAGATTGATTTCTGTTGTCGTATCCGCAGCAAAAGAAACTGTCAGTCCTAGCATGGGTTATATTCTCATCGGTATTCTCTTCACTGGCTTATTTGCAGGGCTACTTCCTCCTAGTGCGCTAAGCAATACTATGCGCCATGATGATTGGAAGTCCCCCGCATTGATGGCGTTAATAAGCCTGCCTGCATATTCAGGGGTGCTTCCAGGCATGATGCGTATTGGCTTGATTTTTGAACATGGTAATTCAACAGGGGCAGCATTCCTACTCTTTGAATTGGGTGTTGGGTTCAATTTGGGTTTGATTGTATGGGCCATGTCTGAGCTCGGTTGGAGGCGTGGAATGCTATGGCTGTTGATGATCTGTGTTTTGGTTCTTGCGGTGGGATATGGCATGGAACGACCTTTATACTTCGCCAAAGAGGAGGCCGTCCATACGCATGCATTTGATGATTGGACAAGCCCTTTCCCATATGGTTCGAATGTAAGTTATGAAGTGGTGCTTGGTAAACTTATGCAAAAAGTTGAAGTACTTGAACCGGTTGCCCTTGGTGGATTACTTTTCCTGTTCATTCTTGGTACTAGTTTGTCCTGTTTCGATCGGGCAGGGCAGGTCGAGAAATGGCTTACCACACACCCGCCTGTTTCTGAAGCACCGGTCGGTGTATTGAATCGAGGTGTGCCAGGGCCCGTGCTGGGCATAGTTGCCTTGTTGGGACTTGTTGTTTTCAGCTTGGTTGCTTTGTACATTTATTACCCAGATACAAAACAGGCGTTTTCAGAGATTATCCGGGTCCGAACCGATGTTTCTGTTGCTGTTCGAACTGGAAAAAAAGATGAGGCCATCCGCAGAATCCAACAATGGGATTTGTTGACTCGCAAATTGCAAGTGGGCGTATTTATAAGAACCGGATCGATGGATCCTGAGGTGGGTAAAATTACCGAGGATTTACGCGAACGGCTCGAGGATCTACGGGACGCTCTTTTGGCCGACGATCTTGCTAAAGCTAAAGAACTACTACCCATTGTTGAAAAAGCATATGGCAAGTTCCGTGCCTGCTTTAAGTTCAACGAATAGATTATCCAAAACCAATAAGCTTTATGTTGCCTAGTCAATCGGCAGTCATCCTTGCTTAACTTAGTTCTTACTGGGGTACATTTTTAAATTTAATAAATCGTGTTGAGTCAACTCATTATTGATTCTGAAAAAGGTAATCTTTTGCATTATGCAATTTTAATTGCTATTAGATGCTGGATTGTCAATATTCAACATCTAACTTTGCAATTTGCAAATATTAGAATCATGATTACCTCCAGATTTAATAAAGGATAATTCCTCCGTGAAACATAAGCTTGCCATTGCCTTATTATTAGTGTTTTGGGTCGCGAATATTCATGCAGAAGATTCGTTGCCTTTGCTCAAGGATGGCAAGGTGCCCCAAAACCTTGTTGAACTCTGGGCAGGCTACGAACCTAAAAAAGAACTATTAGAAATAGAAATCAAGAAAGAGTGGGAAAGCGATGGCGTAGTCTGTCGCGTGGTACGTTATAAAGTTGGAACATTCAAAGGCACGCCCTCAATCATGTCTGCCTTCTACGCCTTCCCTAAGGGTGGTAAAAATCTTCCTGGCTTGGTTCAAATTCATGGTGGTGGGCAATCAGCTTCGCTCGATAGTGTGTTTGCTTATGCTAAGCGTGGCTACGCAGGGATTTCGATCAATTGGGGTGGAAACAAATTAAACTTCGGTCGTTCGCAAGTTGCCTATGAGGGTTTGCAAACTGATTGGGGCAAGCTGGATGCAACCCATCCGCCTCAACGCAATAAGGCGAATCATTTTGCAGGCTCACTTGCTCCGGATGAATACACTTTTGATGCGGTTGAATCGCCCCGAAACAACAATTGGTTTTTGGTGCTCATAGCTGCAAGGCGGGCCATCACTTTTCTTGAACAGCAACCCGAAGTGGATCCAACCCAGATCGGGGTTTTCGGCCATTCCATGGGAGGTAAACTTACCACTAATCTTGCAGGCATCGACAAGCGGGTAAAGGCTGCGGTGCCTTCATGCGGAGGTTCCGGCGATCTTTTGGAAAGCCAGACAGATGTGCCAGGTGGTAGAAGAGAAAAGCGCACCGCTTTAGAGCTATCTTGTGTTTCCGACAACGCTCACATTCCGCTTATTACCTGCCCTACATTATGGTTGTCACCCACAAACGACTTTCATGCACATATTGATAATATGGCTTGGAATTGGCGTAACCTTCCCGATGATCGGGTTCGTTTCAGCATCTCGCCCCACTTCAATCACCGCCATTCTGATGAACACGCCCTTACCGAATACCTGTGGTTTGAAGAGCATTTAAAAGGTGCAACATTCAAGATGCCTCAAACGCCTAAGATGGTATTGGAACTCAAGACAACCGATGGTGTTCCTATGATTACCGTCACGCCTGATGAATCGAAACCAGTGCAGCGCGTGGACATTTACTATTCGTTTGATTCCCATGCATTGACGCGTTTCTGGAGTGATGCAAAGGCCGTAAAGGTTGGTAAGCAATGGAAGGCTGCCTGCCCGGTGATGAATCTGCAAGAGCCTATCTTTGCTTTTGCCAATGTTGTATATGAAACCCCCACGCAATATACGGCGGTGGCCCAAACAGCGGGCCATAATAACTCAGCCAACTTTGCAATCAGCTCTAGAATGCTTTCGGTAGCCCCCGCCCAATTACAGTTGGCTGGCGTGAAGGCTACTGATAAACCAGACCGGTTGATTGATGATGGAACCCGTGGTTGGCATGATTGGTATTTATTGAACTGGGCCCATCCTCCCTTGTGGACTGCAACCACGCGCAAGCTTAAAGATCCCAAATGGCGTGGCCCTGATGGCGCAACTCTTCAACTTGAAATCAAGTCTCTTACTGATAACAAGCTTGTGCTTACCTTCAATTGCAATGCATGGGGGGCGATCAATCCGGGTAAGCCCGCAGTTGATTATATTGCGGTTAAAGAATTGAAAGGTTCACCAGAATGGCAGCAGGTATCTGTCAGCTTGAAGGATCTCGTTTCCACTAATGAAAAAGCAGGGCCACTTACCAACTGGCAATCGGTGACTGAGTTCAGCATTAGCCCCAGTGGAACTACTTTGAAAGATGGCAAGAAGGTAAAGGTGGATGGCAAGGCATGGCAGGGCCCCCGTGAGATTCGCAACCTGCGATGGGTGGGCGGGGAATAATTATGCCAGAAGTTGATTTGCAAGGAGTGGGATTCCTGCAGGTAAACCTCTGAGTTTAAACAAATAAAAAAATTTAGATGCTGCGATGAATTATCAATGAAATATGTACTTGCCTTGTTTGTCGGATTACTTCTGGCCCCACTGGTGATTTTCCAAGCAGCGGGCCCAGTAGCCGATCGTAAAGCTCATTCGGTTACGCTTGTCGCTTAATCTTACCAATATGGAGCCTGTGAAAACCCGCATCCGCTTGAAGGATGTAAGTACGATTTCAGACGCCAAGCAGCCAATTTGTTGTGATTCTTAACCTTATTGATGTTAAATAAATTAGACTGTACCTTTGCATTCGTACTGTAAAGGTGTTTAAGAAAAGCCACTGTCCCATTGCGGAAAACATGACATGAAATTCATACTCAAACTTTTCACCACTCTCTTATTCATTTCTTTGGTCGGTCTTCACGCTGCAGAACCCAATGCACGCGAATCCAAAAAGATCGATCTTGGGGAAGGTGTCATGCTGGAGGTGGTTTATTTGCCACCTGGTGAGTTCATGATGGGCAGCAGCCCCGAAGAGAAGAAGTGGGCTACTGGCATAGAAGGTGGGGCTCAGCCTGGAACGAACCGTGAGTCGTTTGAAGGGGAAGAGCCACGATTAATGCGTGTGAAGCATGGCTGTTGGATGGGCCGCACGGAAGTTAGTGTCGGGCAGTTCAAGCGCTTCGCCTTAGAGAGCAAGTATGTCACCGATGCCGAGAAGCCCGACGGTAAAACGCAATGTTTCGACATGGAATGGGATGGGTATCGTAGAAAGGGAATGCTGGTTCAACCATGGAAGCCGATGCCCGGCAAGAGTTGGCGCGATCCGAACTGGGGTTTTCCAAACCGAGATGTCTTCCCTGTTGTTTGCGTCAGTTATAACGACATGAATGCTTTCTGCAGATGGCTAACGGAGCGGGAACGTAAGGCGGGCAGATTGCCAGATGGATTGGAGTATCGACTGCCCACGGAAGCCGAGTGGGAATATGGATGTCGAGGCGGCAGCAAGGAAAGCTTTGCCTTTTGGTGGGGCAATGATCTTGAGCAAGGCGAAGGTAGGATCAACATTTCTGCGATCGATTTTCTGCCCGGCCGTAAGAAGACTTGGCCACTTGCGAAGGCCCCTTGGAGTGATGGCTTTCCGTTCGTATCCCCAGTAGACCAGTATGGCGAAAAAGGTCGTAACGGTTTCGGCCTAGCGGATATGTGTGGCGGTGTTTGGGAGTTTGTCATCGATCACTTCGACCCGAAAGGCGGACACGAAGAAATCTATTACGAAAACCTTGAAAAGCGGACTGTTACTCGTCCTGTGTGTCGGGGCGGAAACTACTTTGATGTGCCAGGCAATGCCCGCTGTGCAGTACGCTTGGGAATCGCAGGCGTGACTTATTCCGATTCCCGCGATGGTTTTCGAATCTGCCTAGGGCGAGTCGTGCCTAGGTAGTAATTGGAAAAACCAATAAGGATGAGGAAGCGTTTATAGGTTAGGTTTGAAATCTCGGGTGTTAGTGATTGTTGCCCCAAGGTTGGCAACTTCATTCAAAAAATCCCGACGCCAGTCAGGGAATTTGTAAGATGCTCCGGGGATGTCTGTGACCGAGGCGCAGGCATCCTCAAAAAAGATGCATTTTTTCACAAAACTTAAATCATTACATTCTTGGCTGTGCTTTATAGCGTCCAGTGCTGAATAGCGAAGGCAATGTGATCCGGCCCAACCTCGGTCCAAAGGTTTTTTAATTACTACTTTACCCCTTTAGGTTTAGGACTGCGATGGCTTTCCCTACGATGGTTGATATCTGCATTAAGTGATGAGAACGCCATCTTAACACCTGCACCGCTGGGGGAAAAGTTGATCGCATTTTCGGAAGGGATCGCAAGTTTCTTTGCTGCCAAGATCGCATCCTGATTCGCAGCTAGGAATATCACATCCCACTTGTAATGTTCCTGCTGGTGATGGATCATGCTGGCCACTTTTTCCGGGGTGTAGACGGTGCTGGCGTTTTCCTCTCCATCGGTGAGGATTGCCAAAATCACTTTACCAGGCCTATCAGATTCAGGAGTCTGGCTTAAGCGGGTACCGATGTCGTCAATGGTTTTTCCAATCGCATCAAGTAATGCGGTCGAACCCCGTGGAACAAAAGTATTTGTGTTTAAGCCTTCCACAAGTTTGATATCGGTGCCGTTGTGAACCACTTGGTATTCGTTATCGAATAGCACCAGGGTAAATTTTGTAGAACCAGTCTGGGTTTTCTGGCTAGCCAGAAAAGAGTTGAAGCCGCCGATTGCATCCGAGCAAATGGACTCCATCGATCCCGAACGATCCACAACGCATGCGATTTCTACTAAGTCCATATTCATGTTAAAGTCTCCGATCAAGAGTAAGGCGTTCTGCCCGGGATGAAATAATGCACAACCACGATTTGTCTACTGCTCAATAATCAAATGTTACCGTTGGAATTTGGAATAGATAGGTCAGCAGCAGAATATTATTTGTGCCAGCGATTTCTTTTAAACAAGATAATCTTCGATTGGCAAAATTATGATGGACAAGAACGCCTGTACGATTGATATTTAATGTTGAGACTAACAATCATTCCAACAAATTTGGTAAAGTGCCACAAAGTAGTGATAACTCGCCAGAGGCGTATTAGTACAGAAACAATTATGAAACAAATTCTTACAGTCATCGTTACCTTACTTTTGGCCTCGCTAAATAATTTGCAAGCTGCCGATACCTTAACTAAAAGACCTAACATCGTTTATATCTTTGCAGATGACTGGGGTTGGGGCGATCTGTCCTGCCATGGGCATTCCTGGCTTAAGACCCCAAATCTTGATAGGCTGGCAGGGGAAGGCACTGACTTTCAGCAATTTAATGTGCTTAACCCGGTATGTTCCCCTAGTCGCACCGCAGTTTTGACTGGGCATTATCCAGCGCGATACAGCGTGCATCAGCATTTTGCAGCACCGGTACAAAATCATGAACGCGGTATGCCCGACTGGCTCGACCCCAAGGCCCCAACATTACCCCGATTTCTTAAACAGGCTGGTTATCGTACGGCTCACTTTGGCAAATGGCATTTGACGAATGCACAAACCCAAGGTGCGCCAAAACCTGAAGCCTATGGCTACGATGAGTATGAAGTTTTCAATGGTGGGGCGGGTTGGCCTGCGGCAGATCTGCATGCAACCGCAACCAATGCTGCGACCTTCATTAATAAAAATAAAGACAAGCCGTTTTTCATCAATGTCTGGATCCATGAAAGTCACACACCTCATGTGCCCACGAAGGCTTCGATGGAAAAATGGAAGCACCTCGATGAGCAGAAGCAGGTTTATGCGGCTGTCATCACCGATGGCGATAATGACGTGGGCACGATTCTCGATGCATTGAAAGGAGCGGGAGTTGAGGACAATACCATCGTGATGTTCTCGAGCGACAATGGTCCAGAAAGGACAGCAATGAAACAAGGGCCGAAGAAATCTGATCCAGATGCAAAAGTAACCGGGTATGATACCTATTACAGCGTGGGTGAAACAGTTGGATTGCGCGGCCGAAAACGCAGCGTGTTCGAGGGTGGGGTGCGCGTTCCATTTATCGTGCGCTGGCCTAATACCACTCCGGCTGGAGTGAAAAACAATACCACCAATTTTACTGCGGTTGATTTATTACCAACTCTTTGTGCCGCTGCTGATGTGAAGTTGCCTGATAACTACAAGGGCGATGGCGAGAATTTGCTCGCTGCCTTCAAGGGCCGAGAAATATCCCGCACACGCCCCGTTTTCTGGGAGTGGCAGGGAACTAAAACCGAGCCCGACTATTGGCCTCGACTTGTTGTGCGCGAGGGTGATTGGAAGCTTTTTTTAACCGAAGATGGCAAACGATCCGAGTTGTATCGCATCCCCAATGACCGCGCTGAAAAAACAAATTTGACCAAGGATCATCCCGAGATTGTCTCTCGTTTGACTAAGCTCGCACTAGATTGGAAAGCCACCCTTCCCAAGAAGCCCGATGCCGATTGTCTTACTACTGTGCTTGATCCTGTGAAGCCCAGCCAACCAAAGAAGGCCGCAAATAACTCTCCTATGTCTAGTGAAGAAAGAGCTAAAACCTTCGACCGTTGGGATACAAACCGAGATGGCGTTCTTACGCTTGCAGAGTATCTCGCAGGACAGAAGCCAAACGATTTGTTGCAGGCTCGTTTCAAGAACTTGGATAAAAACGCAGACGGAAAACTGACAAAAGAAGAGTTTGCCGGTAAGATCACTAAGTAATTCTTGTTTACAAAGAGGTTATCATGAATCAGAAATTTAAACTTTTCACATCCATGCTACTGATGCCATTGGCAGCTTTCTCTGCGATGGCGGCCGAGTTAGGCGATTGGCCACAGTTCAGAGGCCCGAACTCTGATGGGCATGTTAAAAATGTCGCTTCGCCTTTGGAATGGTCTGATTCAAAAAGTGTAGCATGGAAGATTGCAATCCCAGGTCTGGGTTGGTCTTCGCCTGCCTTGGCAAACGGTAAAGTTTTCCTGACGACAGCCGTGCCGAATGATGGGGGATTATCTCTTCGAGCCTTGGCACTAGATGCCAAGACCGGGAAAATTGTTTGGGAACGCGAGGTAAGAGCGATCGCCAAGGCGCCAAAGATTCATTCGAAGAATAGCCATGCCAGCCCGACGCCTGTAGTTCGTGATGGTTCCGTGTTCGTGCATTTTGGTGCACTTGGCATGGCGAGCCTCGCTGCTGCAGATGGTTCCATTCAGTGGACAAATTTTGAGTTGGATTATCCACCAGTGCATGGCAGCGGTGGTTCCCCCGTGTTTCATGATGGTAAGCTGGTTATTGTTTGCGATGGAAGCACCAAGCCTTTTGTTGCCGCTGTTGATGCAAAGACCGGTAAAGTTGCCTGGAAACAACTTCGCTCCGTTGTTGGAAAAATCAACCATTCGTTTGTTACACCAACGGTGGCGGTGATTGATGGCAAAGCCCAGGTGATGGCGCCCGGCCCCGATCATTTTGCAGCCTACGATTTGGAAACAGGCACCGAGCTTTGGCGAGTTAAGGCACCGGGTTGGTCTGTTGTGCCTCAACCAACGATTGGCCACGGCCTAGTTATCTACAACCACGATTACGACAGCCCTGAATTGTTGGCGGTTAAGCTTGGTGGTAAGGGGGATGTTACTGAATCCAACATTGTGTGGCGGCTTAAGCAGGGAGCGCCTAGTTCGCCCTCTCCGCTTTTGATTGGCGATGAGCTTTACTTCGTTTCAGATAAAGGCATTGCATCTTGTGTAAATGCCAAGACGGGTGAACGCTATTGGATGGAAAGATTAAGTAGTGACAGCAATTACTCAGCATCGCCGATATTTGTGAACGGCCGAGTTCTGTTTTTAGCTGAGAACGGTTTGGCGACATGGGTGCAGGTTGGGCAAAAATTTGCGGTGCTTGGTAAGAACAGTGTACCGGGCCGAACCT
>CAJCCR010000009.1 GCA_903960945.1 uncultured Planctomycetaceae bacterium | reverse complement strand
ATAAAAAGACTTGGTAAAAAGCTGTAGACTCCTAGAATTTCCTTACCTTCAAAATAGGAGAGAACCAATGGGCTCAGAAAAACTTGAACAATTATTAGAACAAATCCGCTCTGGGAAATTAAGCGTTGCCGAGGGCGTGGAGCAACTATCTTCTTCTCAGGTAGGCACGCCGGTTTATGCCAACCTCGATCTCGACCGTGCGAGAAGGTGTGGCTTCCCCGAGGTGATACTTGCAGAGGGAAAAACCTGCGAATGGCTCGAAGGGGTAGTTGCAAGGCTTATTCAGGCAAAGCAAGATTGTTTTGCGACCCGGCTAAACCCAGAGCAATCCTTGCGGCTACGAAAACTATACCCAGATGCGGAGCTGGATGAAACCGCTCGCACCTTCCTTCTGCGGGCACAAGGAAATGCAGCAATAACCCCTAAGGGAATGGTGGCATTTCTTACTGCAGGGACAGGGGATATCCCCGTGGCTCGCGAAGCTATGAACACCGCTAGCGCCCTTGGAGTAGGGGTAAAACTAATTCCAGATGTAGGGGTTGCAGGGCTACACAGGCTGCTGAACAATTTAAGCGCGTTCAAAGATTCCGATGCCATCGTGGTAGTTGCAGGAATGGATGGCGCCCTTCCAAGCGTGGTAGGCGGGTTGGTTGATTGCCCAGTTATTGCAGTGCCAACCAGCATAGGCTATGGCACCTGCTTTGGTGGCCTTTCGGCATTACTAACAATGTTAAATGCCTGCTCAGCAAATGTAACCACAGTAAACATTGATGCAGGATTCAAGGCTGGGTATGTGGCTGCACTTATCGCTAGAAAAGCAAACAAAAGCTAAACAGATGAGTTTAGTTGCAGTAAAGAATCTAATCTTGGGCGATGACTTCGCCGCCCGCACGGGTGACATAATTTGCAAGATTTTTAAGGGAAGTATTTTCGTTAAGAAAACGAACCGAGCCATCGGTGAAGGCAAACATAGACCCGCCGTTATGGAAGCTATAGAAATTATGGCCCCACTCGTTCGAGTTATTTATCTTCATAGTACCAGGAACAGTACCTGTTGAGGCATGCCAAGGAGTACGCTGGCCGATGCCATAGGCGTTATCAGTTGTGGCCCAAGCGCCGCCACGGGCTCTGGCTCGAACCGTTCCAGTGTATACAACTGGCATCATGTTTTTACCTCGCCAAACATCTTCACGCCCTGCACATTCAGCCAGCAAAATAGTATTGCTGGTACCATCCATGATATCGTTCATGCGGTTGGAATAATTAAAAGCCCATGGTGGGGAAGTCGTAGTTTCTTGGCCGTGCCAACAAAGAGCGCCCCGAAGATCTGTGCCTGCAGGAATACGATCAGCAACAGGAAGCTCGTTGTTGATTTCCCAAAAGACACCCGTAGGAGCGAAGTAATCGCCACATGCGCCTTGTTTATCTACCACTTGCATCCCGGAAGGAGTAGGAACCGCAACCGTCTCGGGTTTATTTTGCATCCGCGGTTGCACAGGGGTTGTAGGGCAATTAAAAATCTTAAGATTGGCTTTTACAATGTCTTGATTAGGCGGCACCCACCAATCATAATTGTAGTTGTAGGAAGCTAAGCGGTTACCCTCTTCAAGATAAGGCAGAAGAAATACAACCCAATTATGCCAACGAATGACTGGGGCTGACTTGTTGGTAAAGGCCAAAGGGAACATCTGATTAGTATTTTCATAATTCATCAAGGCAAGAGATATTTGCTTAATGTTATTGGTGCACTGAATTCTGCAAGCTGCATCACGAACTTTTTGAACCGCAGGCAATAGCAAGCCAATCAATATCGCAATAATTGCTATAACCACAAGTAATTCGATAAGCGTGAAAGCTTTTCGGCTAAACATGACTAAAACCCTTGATAGGTAAGCAACAAACCCAGTAGAATTGTAGACGCAAAAAGCAGAGGGTTCAAACTTAAAACTGCAGAAAAAGACCAAACCCCTAAAAAGAATGGGGATTATGCTAGGGCCTTCTTTGCCCTTAGCCTATTTACAGGAACTCTCATTTAGCTTTAAATCCCCAATCAAATCGATAAAGACTTATAGCAAAGGTTTTTGAAGCATATATTAGGGGAAGAGATTTGCGACAGACAAAACTGGGGAACTAGGATTCGAACCTAGACAAACTGCTCCAGAGGCAGTTGTGCTACCGTTACACTATTCCCCAAGAAATAAAGAACCTAACCACTTATTAAAGTGCAGGTTCTTCAATAAGATTATCTTACAAAACACTAGGCTACTATCAATTCACAAGCAGATAATAAACAAGCTTTACTTGCAAAAATCGGTAAAATAGTAAAAAATCAAACTCACAAACAACTGAGTGAGACCCCACCGGCCATGTCACCCAAAGAATTGGAAGAAATTGATCATCTAATTCAGTCCTTCGAAAGCAAGGGCTTAGACAACATCACCACTAGTGTTGAAGAAATTTGCAAAGATAAACCGCATCTTGAAGAAGCGGTTCGCAATCGTTTGGGCGCATTAAAGAAAATGGCTTGGCTTTCCCAGATGGCTAATTCTTCAGAGGCCAATTCAGACATGGCCATTACTAATCCTCAGCCGCTTTATCAATTTACAAGCGGTGATCAGCCAATATCGGGGGTAATTCTAGAAAAACTAATCGGGCAAGGTGGGTTCGGACAAGTATGGCGGTGCAAAAACGAAACACTTAAAACCTTGGCGATTAAAATATTGCCCAAGGATAAGGGCTCTACAGAAATTGAAAAAACGACTCTAGCTTGGCTGCAAGCCATGGATCACCCCAATCTCTTAAAAATTTTTGAACTTAAAGAAACCGACACTTTTTTATTCGTACTGATGGAGTTGGCAGATGGAACACTTTTCGATTCATTCACTGCGGCAAAAAAGTCCGGCGCCTCTCACCTCCCTTTTTATGACTTGCTTCCCTTCATGCACCAAGCAGCGACCGCAATTGATTTCCTTAACGATCCCAAGCATGGCATAGGCAATCAGGGCATTCAGCACCGCGACATTAAACCGCAAAACCTTCTTCTAATAAATGGAGTGCTTAAAGTAGGAGATTTCGGACTGGCCAGATTGCTCTCACATACCATGACCAGTCATACCGGGACCCTGACTCTGGCGTATGCTGCCCCTGAATTTTTTGAAGGAAAAACCTACAGGCAAAGCGACCAATACAGCCTTGCTTGCACTTTTTGCCAGCTTGCAACGGGAAGATTGCCCTTTGATGGCACCGCAGCAGAAATAGTTGCAGGGCACCTCCGAGGAACACCCAACCTTCAACTACTATCCGAAGATCAACAGGCGGTGGTAGAAAAAGCGCTATCGAAAAAACCCCAAAACCGCTGGAAAGACTGCAAGGAATTCGTCAAGAACTTGGAAAAGTCGAGCTTAAAAAAACCGTTGTTATCGCGGAGGCAATTATTGGCAGGAAGCGTAGCAGGATTAGGACTGGGTTATTGGAGTTACCATTTGATATCGAAACCCGAAGCGGGCAATCAAGATCCTTGGGCCCTCAAAATTTCTGCGCCAACCTTTATTCACAAATTATCTCCCCAGCATCATATAGGCCCAGTTCGTGAAATCTCAATAGGCTCAATGCTATTCAAGACTTATCCCTCAAGAAAAACAGTGGGAATTTCAAATGGTGCATATGGTCCCGCAGTCTGGAACATTCAATCAGGCAACCTGATCACATCCTTTGGTAAAGAATATGGTGGCGCTTGCGCTACTCTTGCCCCACTTGAAAGTCCATACGCTGTAACTGGCGCAGACACCAATAGTATCGCCCTTTGGAACCTTGACACCAAAACCCAGATCAAAGAATTGATAGGTCATAAATCAAGCATTAATAGTGTGCAATTTTCTAAAGATTCTTCGAAAATCGCATCCTGCGCCTGTGATGGGCTAATCAAAATATGGGATTTCAAGACAGGCGATTGCACCCACACTTTCAATGCGGAAAGTAGAATCACCTACACACTCGCCTTTGGTCCAACTGGGGCATGGATAGCCACTGGAAACTGGGATGGCAAAGTACAAATTTGGAATCTCGAAACTAAAACTAAAACCGACCTGGGAAGCCATCCCGGAAAAGTATGGCGGGTTATTGCTGCAGAAAACAGCAAAACATTAATCACTTCAGGGACCGACGGGCTTGTGAAAATCTGGGATATTAATTTTGGGAAAGAAACCCATTCGCTTGAACATTCCCACGAAATCACCGGGCTTTATCTTGCGGAACGAAACTACCTATTTGCGGGCGGGGGAAACAAGGTTTATGTATACACTTGGCCCGATCTTCAATTGCAATACACAATTGATATCAGCAACGATATAGAAACATTGAGTGCCTGCATTAAGGATGAGTATTTTATCTGCCTGAGTGTGGGCACAAAAAAAGAAGGTACCTTTATTTATGCACTTCCCATGGCAGATAAGAAACCAAAAGCCTTATGAGCCTCAGTTGAATTTTTGTTTGGCAAGGCCGGAGAGGTTGTCGGTGCTAATCCGCTGGACACCAGATTCGGCCTGAAATTTCCAACATTCGGGGAGATCCGGAGCACCCCAAAATCTTAATTGCTGCTTTGCAGACTCAGCTTTCAAGGCCATGTTTTTGAGTTTGGTCTTTTCACTTTCAGAGATGGGGCCTTTGCCTTTCCATGAAAAATGCTTGGACCACGGCTCACTGACCCAAGGAAAAATCCCAGCCTGTTCCGCCTTACCGAGGTCCGCCTCTCTGCCATCAAGTCGTAACAAATTGCTTTTCCCTGAACAGACCCACTCGCGGGGCATGTTTCCCGAAAGTAAAACTTTCACTGGAGCGTTATCTTTTTCTCCAACCTTGGAAAAGAGACCGGGGTAACGACGGAGTTGCTGATCAAGGAGTATCGCAGAAGGCTCGGCTTCTTTGGTTTTGATGTCCACCATGAGCCAGATATTTTTAAGTTTGCCCTCTTTATGAAGTTTGGAAAGAGGTACAAGATAAAGGCTTTCCAAAGTGCGTTCGGGTTTAGTTTCCCAGAAGAAATGCCCGACCAAAAGTTCATTCTTAACTAAAAAAACATCTGCTTCAACACTATCAAAACCTTGATCAAGCGCATCAAGAAGCGGCCGTGAATGCAAATAATCATTATGCGCATGAAATGCGGGCTTGATGGCCATCTGCGTGGGTAAGGCACCAAGCATGAGTATGCAAACGAAATTCACAAGCAAATTGTCTTTCGGTTGAGCCTTAAGAAATAAAAGAATCTTCGAGATCCGTTCTTCGCACCAGTTGATTGGAATGCCTGCCTGTATGAAGTTCAAATATCATAGGTGATTCCAAGACTTCACCCGGGATGGTCCTGCAACTTTTATGTTTTTCAAAACTTTGAGCAAAAGCTGAAGGAAGGCATTTTTCGCAAGTAAGAGCATAAGTTTTCAACTCTTCCACGCCTCCATCACTCCACCGTGATGCAATTTTAAAATTAGCCAAGTTCTTGCACTCGGATTGAAGGCAGAGCACTTTATAAGGTTTCATTGGCATGGTAGTAAATTTACTTAGTTTCTGAATCCGGATTTTGAATTTCGGAAAGAGCATTAAAAGCGGCAGCTTGTTCCGCGTCTTTTTTATTTTTGCCCCAGGCACCCTTGTAGGTTTTCCCTTGAATGCTGACCGCCATCATGAAGCACTTGCTATGATCGGGGCCGTTTTCTTGTAATAAAACATATTGAGGAGTCGCCCCGAATTCCCGTTGCACAACTTGCTGCAACAAAGATTTTGCGTTATTTTTTAAATCGCTACCCGCGACTTCCTCGATAAGGGCGGAAAGTTGCCTTAGTGCAAATTCCTTAGCAGCACCCCATCCACCATCCAGATAAATTGCGCCAAGAATGGCTTCAAAAACATCCGCAAGAATGTTGGCGGGAATATGTTGAATATTATAAGCCACCCCCCTGCCCAGAACCATAAACGAACCCAGCTTTAAATCTTCGCTGACCTTTGCACAAGTTGGCCTGCTAACCACTACTGATTTTATTTTAGTCATATCACCTTCCTGCAAATCAGGAAACCGATGATAAAGATATTCACAGCAAATCAGCCCCAGGATAGAATCTCCCAGAAACTCAAGCCTTTCATTGGATGCCAGTCTAGAATCAACTCCAGAGGCATGCGTAAGCGCCGATTTCAGTAAATCTATCTGATTAAACTGATAACCAATGGCTTTTTGGCAATCTTCCAACGGATCGTTTTCAGGTACGTTCTTATTTTCACTAGCCATACTTCAGATTTCTATTCAAGACCTTGATGTAATAAGTCTATTCTTACTAAAAAGAGACAAGATTCCATGGCAAAAGTACCTTTTATGTAATATTTGATGCGAATAAGTGCAATAAAGTTCCCTAAAAACAGGAAGGATAAGGACGAAATATTTTTTTCTATTTGCAGAACCTTTTTAAAGGTTGGTTCGTAGTGTATAAACGGCGTTCTTTTGGTATGTTAGCAGAGTTACATCTGCTTAATGGAAAAGCGACTTATCAACACAATAAAAGGAGCATTATGAAAAAGCTATTTGTACTCGCATTAATGTTTTCAGGGATAACTGGCTTTGTTATTTCACCTTGGATTCAGGGCCAATCGGCTGCCCCCCCAGTTACCAAAGGTAAGGATCTGGTTTCTTACCGCGATGTAGTGAAGAAAGTACTTCCTTCGGTGGTAAGTATCGAAGCGAAGGCAAAACCAATGCGATTAAAAGAACAGGGGCCCAAACGCAAGAACCAAGGCCAAGATAATCCACAGATCCCTGAAGAATTCAGGAAGTTTTTCGAAGAATTTAAAAAACGAGGCGGTGAAGATGGCCCCGATGAAAGCCAAGGCGGGTTTGGATCGGGCTTTATTGTTGAATCTAATGGCATCATCGTAACCAACAACCATGTGGTTGAAGGCTCCGACAAAGTAGAAATCACCCTAAATGATGGTAGGAAATTTACTTCGATTGAGATCAAGGGCGATCCTAAGACCGATCTAGCCATCGTTAAGATCGACGCCAAGAATCTTCCTGCCTTGGAATTTGGCGATTCCGATGTATCAGAAATTGGCGACAGAGTTTTAGCCTTGGGTGCTCCATTTGGCCTCACAGGTTCGGTCACTTCGGGTATTATTAGCGCCAAGGGCCGTAGCCTTAGGCTTAATTTCTACGAAGATTTTCTGCAAACCGATGCAGCCATCAATCCAGGTAATAGCGGCGGGCCTTTAGTCAATCTCGATGGCCAGGTTATCGGCGTGAACTCTGCAATCAAAACCCGATCCGGTGGGTTTCAAGGTGTTGGCATGGCCATAACCTCCAACCTTACGAAAACCATCAAAGAGCAATTGCTGAAAAACGGCATTGTTCGAAGGGGTTACCTAGGCGTTGCAATCAAGGACATTGAAGACGAGCAGGTTGCAATGAAACTGGGCTTAAAAAACCCTAAAGGCGTGATCATCACCCAAGTGATGGAAGATGGGCCTGCAGGCAAAGGTGGAATTCAATCAGGTGACATTATTATTGAAGTTGCAGGGAAGGTTATCAAAGACAGCAAAGATCTCCAGTTTTCTGTAGCGGCTTTGCCCTTAGGTAAGGCTTCGGAATTCAAGCTGGTCCGCGATGGTAAAGAACTTAAGGTAAATGTCACCATTGTCGAGCAACCCAAACAGTTTGGGATGTCACGCCTCAATCCGAAATCGCCAGAAAACCCCAGCATTGAAGGCGAAACCAACCTCGACAAGCTTGGGGTTGAAGTGGGCCAACTCAATGATGAACTTGCAGACAAATTTGGTTACAAGTCTGGAACCAGTGGAGTGGTGATCATTAAGATGGACCGTGAAAGCCTTGGGTATAAGGCAGGCTTGCGAGTTGGCATGGTAATCATGAAAGTCGAAAAGAAAGAAGTCAAATCCTCTTCTGAAGTAAAGACCCTTACCGACAAGGCTAATTATGATGTAGGCGTTTTGTTTCAGGTTCAAACACCCGATGGCTCCAAGGATTATATCCTTGTAAAAAAGAGCTAGTGGCATGAGTTAAAACAAAAAGGAGTCTGGGACTAATCCCAGGCTCCTTTTTTATTTGATGTAAAGACTATCTTGAAGCCAAGCTTTTAAGACTGAACGCAAACAAGCTCTTTTCCGTTCTTACAAATAACTTGCCATCTGCAACCGCAAAGGAAGCAAGGGTTCTTTCACCCATATCCGAGGTTGCGATTTTCTGGAAAGTTCTTGCTGCTTTAACCACAGTGGTTTTACCTTCTTCATTCTGAAAATAAATCTTACCATCCGAAATCACCGGGGAAGAAGAGTAAGCACCATCAATACGCTCGGGGCCCCAATGAACTTTACCCGTTGCAGCTTCCACGCAACTAGCCATGCCGTTATCTGCAACCATGAATAAATCAGGGCCTTCCGCAATAAGGCTTGGAGTATGAGGAATGTTTTTCTCGAGCTTCCAGGCAACATGCGTTTCGGTTACATCGCCTTTACCATCAGGCTTGATGGCATAGAGTACAGGGCGGTCATAGCTGGTGGATATAAAAACCAAACCATTGGCAAACAAAGGTTTAGGAATGACAGAATACCCTTTATATTTAACACGCCAGATTTCCTTACCTGTTTTAGGATCATAAGCGCCCACCATATCGCTTGCAGGGCTAATAACCATTTTCTGGCCATTCACTTCGATAAGTTCGGGTGTCGAAAACGAGAAAGGCTTAGTCGGACTAGCCTGCCTATCAGTGCTCCAAACCAACGACCCATCTTTGGTTTTAATCGCAACAACCTTTTGGGCATCGGTTCCATCACAGCTAAAAATCAGCATGTCATCAACAAGAATAGGCGAGCCACCGTTACCATGCACTGGTTTGGTATATAACCCAGGAACTTTCCAAAGAATCTTGCCCTGTTCATCGAGGCAAGCGGTACCCATATGGCCAAAGTGAACATAAATTTTGTTTTCATGCCAAATGGGAGAAGGGCTGGCATGGCTATTTTTGCCATGGATTTTCGGTGCAGTATCAGCCTTTTGTTCGAAGATAGGGGTTTTCCAAACAACCTTACCATCGCTGGCATTGAGGCACATTGCTTCAAGGGACTGATTCACCATTGCGCCTTCGCCGCTGGGGATTGCAGTGGTAAGAAAGATTTTTCCTGCAACAACCGCAGGGGTGGACCAGCCTTTACCGGGAATGGCTTGCTTCCACAATTCCTGCCCCGGCTTGAAGGAATCGGGAAGTTTCTCGCCTTTTACATGGCCATCGCCTGTGGGGCCGCGAAAGCTTGTCCAAGATTCAGCATGGGCCTGAGAAATAAATAATGCCCCTGCAACAGATAGAGACCAAATGGATTTTTTCATGACAGGCCTTTGAGTTAAAGTTCTTTGACCAATTCATACATACCCCTGCCAGCGGGCTTCAATTTTCCCTGCTTAACCAACTCCTGCCAGATTTCATGGGAAAACTCGGATGGGGGTTGAATCGCAACGATGGAAGAGTGACTGCCTCCCGTCATCGGGGACCGACCCAACTTCGAATCTTCATCCAATTGGGTAAGTTTCAGGCGCTTTTTGAACGACTTGAATGCCGTCTTCACCTGTTTAGGATCTAATGGATTGAGAGGATTATTCGGTTCCATAAGCTCATTTCTTCCTTAAATTACTGGCAAGGGAGTTCAATATACCCTGCATAATCGGAAAAGTCACCTATTATGCTACAAACTTGGCAAACTTTGCCGAACATTACACTTTTAACTGAATTAGCGACCGTGACTTTTCTAATGGATCAATGGATTATTTGCTCGCCCGGCATAACTCCTACAGGACCTATCACCTTTTCAGATGATTTCATCGGAACCACAAAGTCGAAATACAAAGTAGACATAAAACCCTGTCTGGTTCCGGGGGGAATCTGACAGGCAGGGTTCAAATTCAACATACCATCAAGGATGAAGGTATGGCTTTAAGGGAGGATATTTCCATGCGCAAGCAATGGAGTTTCGTATTGGCATTTTCATTGGGGGTAAGTTCATCAGCATTGATTGCAGATGAGATTCCCACCAAATTACCTACCGATTTAAAAGCGACACAAGAGGCAAAAAAAATTGTCCTCGATGTCGGCAAGGAAGCAATTCCAAAAGAAGACGAAGTTGCCCCACTTTTGGAAATACCAAGGCCTCCTGCAGATTCCGAACGCTTTTCATTTAGTGCTGAGTACCTTCTTTGGTGGATGAAAGGCGACAAAGTTGCGCCTCTTTCTACTTCAGGAACAACAGGTATTCTTAACGCACCTGGAACGAACATTCTCTTCGGCGACACCTCCTACGGAGGAGATTTACGAAGTGGTGCAAGGTTCGACATGATTTACTGGCTTTCTAGAGAACACAACCTCGCATTCGAAGCGAACTTCCTGTTTTTAGAAACTCAGGTGGATCAAATCGGTCTTTCTTCGCCAGGCGCACCTTTGCTTGCAAGGCCTTTCACCAACGTAACGACTGGAAGTCAATCAGCTTTGGTTCTTTCTTCGCCTTCAACTAATGCGGGGTCTTTTTCTTCCCGATTCGACAGTAAACTTTGGGGCGCAGAAGGAAACCTTAGGCACAACTTCATCAGTGGCGTTTCCATGTCGGTAGATGGGCTGTTCGGCTTCAGATACCTTGGCTTAAAAGAAAGCCTCGATATTACCGGAAGTTCTTTTAGCCCTTTACCCGGACCAGTTATTTCTAGTTCTACCGATAATTTTAAAACCACGAGTGATTTTTACGGCGGCCAGGTAGGCGCAAGCATCGAATTACGCAAGGACAAATGGTTCGTTAATGCTCTGCCTAAACTTGCTATCGGTGGCACCCAACAATCAGTAAACATTACTGGGATCACTACTTCCACTACGGGCAATGTATCTTCCACCGCACCTACGGGATTCTTGGCTGCAGATTCTAACATCGGGCAGTACTCGAAAGAGAAGTTTACCTTTGTACCAGAATTGGGTGTGAATGTAGGCTATGCCTTCAGAGATTGTGTCAAAGGATATGTTGGTTACAACATTATATATTGGTCAAGTGTTTCGAGGCCGGGTTCTACAATCGACCTTAATGTTGGAAATGGGCAACCTACCTTTAGTTTCAACAGCACCGACCTCTGGATGCAAGGGATCACCCTTGGCATGGAAATTACTTTTTAGTTGTACCCCCCAGCCCGAGAATAACCTTCAACTCCCTTGGAGTTTATTCTTGGGCGAAAAGAACCCCCAACTCCTTGGGGGTTCTTTTTTTTAATATGGCTTTGGCATGGTTGCACTTTTATGCCAGGCGCTGTACCAAATATCCATGGTCAATTGAACCCCCATCCGGCAGCGTTCTGAAACAAACTTTCTGCTTTCTTCGGTAGGTTCGGTGAAATTGTTTTTCAGATCCAATTCATAACAAGTTGAAATATGGCGATGTGAATCCCTTATCGATTCGATGACTTTATTCCAAACCACATCGGAATCCATTTTGTTTGCCTTCAGTCCCTTGGCGAGGTCTATCGCTTTAAAATTAAACTTCTCAGGAAAGCTATCAAGCCTCGCATGGATACCCTTCTGCTTAATCTTTCCATCAATTTTCATGCCATCATAATTTACAGTGGTATGCAAAGGCATGCAAAGGTCGGTGGTATAGTGCGCCATCACCCCTGCATGCAATAGGCACTTCCAACGAATGGCTTCATTCTCTGGGTCTTGCCTGTAATCATAAAAGGCACAAGCAAGGCGTTCGTAGTTTTCCATGATTGCATAGGGAAGCATACCGACTTTTTCGGGTCGTTTTTTTATGGATTGAAGCAACTCAATCGCTTGATATCTATCCGAGGGAAGATCTTTCCCTTCGACATCTTCAAGATCGAGAAAATGATCTGCGGAGGTACCTGCACGAAGGAATTTTGCACTGGGATTTTTCCAACGATCGGGGTCGCCAACGAAATGACCAAGGGCTTTACCTGCCTTGCGAAAGAATTCAGGCATATCATCGGGAAGTGCAGAAGCTGCAGCTTCAACGAGAGTAGCATGGCCATTAACCCACCAGGCGCGAGCCAGGTTTGCCAAACTTGCCCCAATTACCAACAGAATTAAAAGTCTTAGAATTAGAAGCTTTTTCATCTTGTCAAACCTTAAGAAGAAGTTAAGAGGACGCCTACTTGGGATAGTTTATCTGAAATAATGGGCCAAGTGGTGGGTAATACAGAAGATTAAAGTTAGGGCTTTGGAAAACTGTGAAAAAGCCTCTGTTTATCATCAGTAAAGATTGCTTGGGAATTAATTTTATATTAGTTCCAATGGAGAGATTAATATGAGTAATAATGATTACTTGAAAAAAGCATTGGTATGTTTGGGGATTTTCGTTTCCTCGAGTGCTGTTTATAGTCAAGAAGGGGTATGGAATGGATCTAACAGGCCCGCTCTAACAGCGGGGGGTGCTGCAGCAATAGGCCAACCTATTTCTATACCTGTAAGAACCAATAGTAGCCCTATTACTTTAACACAGGGTGTAGAGCAATCGCCTGTGCCTTCAGGTGCATTAACTCCCGGGGTACCACCTGCAGTTCCTAGCAATGTGCCACCTCCAGGGTTTGGAAATCCCCCGCCACCTCCAGGGTTTGGAAATCCTCCGCCACCTTCAGGGTTTGGAAATCCTCCACCACCTTCAGGATTTGGAAATAATTCTCCTTATGTGCCTGGTTCAACGGGAATGCCATTGGATAGGCCAGCAACAAATAATCCGAATTTTCTTGAATCAGCACGCGAGTACATAGGCAATGGCCCTTTTTCGGGCACTACTAGCAGAAAGCTTTTTGAAAGCGACCACGCCTTCGATAATTTCGCCAGCCCCACCACCAATCTTTTTCTCTTCGAAGACCCTAGGGCTCTTACCGAAGTGAAGCCTATGTATATGTATCAGACAATTCCAGGGAGCAATAACACGCTTCAAGGCGGTAATGTAAATTATCTGGGCGGCCAAGCAAGAGTTGCAATCACCGAGCGGATTTCCTTTGTTATCAATAAATTTGGCTGGATTTCGCTGAACCCGACTGATCAACAAGGGGGGTTCAATGGCGACCTCAGTTTTTCAGAATTGTGGCTTGGGCCTAAATGGACTTTCTGGCGCGATGAAAAGAACAACCTTGTCGCTGCCACTGGTCTTACTTTTGAAATCCCCAGCGGGCCCCAACGGGCATTCCAAAACACAGGCAATCTTTCGCTTACGCCTTATGTTTCGGCGGCTCACAGTTTTGGGCGAAGTTCCTATGGTAGCTTTGATGTTCTGAGCGTTCTTAATTGGAATATTTCCACCAACAATGCCCGTTCCAACTATTTAAATCTTAGCGCCCAAATCGACTACGATATTTTAAACTGGCATCGATTCTATCCCATGGTGAATTTCAACTGGTTCATCTACACCAAGGGCGGGCAAAGCTCTTTTAATTTTGATGGCGTTGATCTCGTAAACTTTGGTGGTCAATCCATTGGCGGAAAAAGCGTTGTCACTCTAGGGCCTGGCCTTCGTTACAAATGGTCTGAAAGGGTGCAATCAGGCATTGGCCTAGATTGGGCAGTCGTAGGAAATCAGTTCCTTCAAGATTTCCGTATGAGCATTGATACGATTATTCGCTATTAAGTTTGATAAACTTGCTTTGTTGGAACTTTTCAGCCCAAATACAAAACCAAAATGCGTATACTTTCTCTGAACCATCAGAAAAGGTATACGCATGAATGTATTTCTACCCGGAACTTTCGACACCAAAGGCACCGAGTTTGCCTTTCTAAAATCCCTTCTTGAAAAACAGGGAATTCATTGCATTTGTGCAGACGCAGGAGTTTTGAATCCCCCCTTTTTCACTCCAGACATTTCTCGTGAAGATGTTTTTTTAGCTGCGGGAACCACGCTCAAAAAAGTTCTACTTGAAAAAAACAGAGGCGAGGCTGTTGAAGCCGCTGCCAATGGATTAGCCAAGATTGCTCTCGATCTTTTCAATCAAGGCAAAATCCATGGGGTACTTGGCATGGGCGGTTCTGCAGGTACCACTCTGGGTACTTCAGCAATGCGCGCCCTTCCCTTTGGAATTCCGAAAATCATGGTCAGCACCTTGGCAAGCGGACAAGTGCGCCCTTTTATAGGGGTCAAAGATATCACCATGATGCATTCCGTGGTTGATATCTGCGGGCTCAATCGCATCAGTACAAAAGTTCTTTCAAATGCAGCCCATGCAATGGCCGGAATGCTAAATGCGCCTGCTATAAATTCTACTTTGGAAAAACCATTGCTTGCTGCAACTATGTTTGGTGTTACCACACCATGCGTAGAATTAGGCCGCAATATTCTTGAGCAGTCAGGCAGGGAAGTTTTGGTTTTTCACGCCACGGGTACGGGTGGATTAACCATGGAATCTTTCATTCGAGATGGCCTAATCAATGGTGTACTAGATATCACCACCACCGAGCTTGCGGATGAATTGGTCGGCGGGATTTTGAGTGCGGGGAATGAAAGACTTACAGCGGCAGGGATTATGGGCATTCCCCAGGTTATTTCTGTGGGGGCATTGGATATGGTGAACTTTGGCCCCATGGATACAGTGCCCGAAAAATTTCGTAGCCGAAGGCTTTACGCTCATAATTCAAATGTCACACTCATGCGCACTACGCCCGAAGAAAATGATTTACTGGGTAAAGAAATCGCGCTGAAAGCGAATGCTGCAAAGGGACCCACTGCGATCATTTTTCCACTTCGTGGAATCTCGGCATTGGATGCCTTGGGCCAACCGTTTTGGTGGCCGCAAGCCAATCAGGCATTAAGGGAAAGCTTAAAATTATGGTTGAACCCGGATGTGGAATATATCGAGATGGATTTGCACATCAACGACCCAGCCTTTGGAGAGGCATGCGCCCAGAAACTAATAAATTATTTAAACGATTAACGCTTTGCAGCAGATCCTTATTATTCAGGGGACTTCACATTCTTCTTTTCGTTTTCTTCGATGGTCTTTATTTTTTCTTGCACAAATTCAGTGCCCTTACCAATATCCGAGGTGATTTTTTTAGTGTTAAAATCAATGTTAATATTGCGTTTACCATCTGAGGTAATATCAGCTTTCACCATATACCAACCTTGAAAATATCCGACGGTTGCAAATGTAATAACACAAAAAGCTGCAAGTGCTAAAAGATTCCGCATGATTTATCGCCTCGAAAAAGTCAAAGTCTACAAATTTTAACAATCTACCAATCCTAACTATTAATCGACTTTTACCAAAGGAGCCAAACGCATACCAGACCACTTTTTATATCGACAGCAAATACCCCAGTTTCGCTCAATCTACTATTCTTGTGCTTTACAAACTTAACCGTATTGACCTTGCCCGAATAGGTTTCGTAAAAGCAATCATGGCTGATTATTTAGCCATTGAACTGATTTGAAACTTGTACAAGATAGCTGAGAACTCATGGTTAAGGATAAACAAGACGATCAAGCCGGAATCAAATGGATCGCTTACGCCCTGATCCTCGGTTCAGGATTACTGCATCTGGTCTACCTGCTTTTCTTCTGCCCATTAAACCTAGCCCCTGATGAGGCCCACTATTGGGATTGGTCGCGCCATCTGGATTGGAGTTACTACAGCAAAGGCCCTCTGGTTTCGTGGCTTATCCGCATGGGCCGTGAAGTTTTTGGCCCTCTTAGCATTGCTATTTGTGGGTCCGAAATGCCCGCAGTAAGATTTCCCGCAGTGATATGTGGCACCCTGCTTATCTGGGGCATTTTTGTTCTTACATTAAAAACAACCGCCAATGCGCGAGTTTCACTCGCTGCAGTGATCATCGCAATTTCCCTACCCCCCATCGCTGCAGCCTCATCACTGATTACGATCGATGCACCTTACACTTGCGCTTGGATATGGGCCCTAGTGTTTGGTTACATGGCATTATTTGAGGATAAAAATTGGGCTTGGTTTGCTGCGGGGGCGGCTGTTGGATTTGGGATTCTTGCAAAATACACAATGATTTTATGGATAGGGTCACTAGCATGCTTTTTCTTATTCACGCCACAATATCGAATTTACTTCATTAAACCGGGACCATGGGTACTCGGATTCACCGCAGCTTTTTTCTCGCTACCCATCCTTATTTGGAATATTCAAAATAACTGGGTTTCTTTTCATCATGTTAGCGCCCTCGCAGGAATGCATCAGGGGCCAAGAATCCAATGGATGGGCCCTCTGACTTATCTAGGGCAACAATTCGGGCTGCTGCTAGGCTACTGGTTTATTCTCTGGGCTTGGGCCATGTGGCATTTCAGACCATGGTTGCAAGAAAATGCAGTTAAGCAATATTTGTGGTGGATGTCTGCGGTCACCTTCTTGGTATTTTTTGGATTCAGTCCAAAAACCGGGGGCGGAGAAATGAACTGGCCCGTTACAGCTTATCTTTCGGGGTTGGTGCTTATTATCTTTCATATGCAAGAAATCCTGTCAGGGCAAAATCGCTTTCTAATAAACTGCTGCAAATTTTTTGTCCCCACCTTCATAGCTCTTGGTCTTGCAATCTCCCTTTTTATGCACCAAAGCGAATGGATCAGGCCCCTCTTTTTATTGATCGCTGAAAACCCTTCCAAGGCCAACCCCTTCCCTCTTCGAAAATTTGACCCTACTTGCAGGCTTCGTGGTTGGGTTTCCGTCGCCAAGGAAATTGATAGATTACGCGCAGACATAACCTCTTCCACCGGACGAGAACCCGTCCTTGCAGGAGGCAGTTGGAATGTACCTGGAGAAGTCGGATTTTACTGCTCAGGCCACCCACAAGCCTATTCCATCGGCTTGGTCAATGGCGATCGACACAGCCAGTATGATCTTTGGCAAAACCCCATCGACCATCCTGAAGCTTTCCTTGGAAAAGATTTTCTGGTGATTGGAATTGTTTCGCCTAAGGCGAGAAAAGCTTTTGAAAGCGTCGAAGAATTGCCTTCATTTTGGTATTACGAGAATGGTCAACCCATAAGCGTATGGCAATTTCAATTTTGCAAAGGTTTCAAGGGTTTCAAGGTTGAGGGAAGCCCCGGACATTTCTAAAAGCGCAAAGTTAATCTCTCTAATCTTCCCAAAGCAAACACCTTTACATTCCTTTGATTAATTGGCTCAAGATTGGGTTGTACAAACCCGATTAAATAGATATATGCACCTCGTGATTCAAGGTGTTATTTCTTCATGGTGGTGAAATGGGTATATCAAAAAGCCTTATTCTTTGTTCGCATTGTGGGAAGAGTTGGGATGTTCCCAAATCCAATACAGTATTTGAAAAGCAAAGGCAGGAATCATGCCCTTGCCCGCAATGTGGATCCTACACGCTTGCATATCAAGAAAAAATGATCAAAAGATTGTTGCTTGGACAAGATGATCGAAAAATTGTTGCTTGAACAAGATGATCAAGAATCGCCTCTGGCAGATGCATAATAAAAAACGCTTACAGTAAAAACCAAAGACCCCGGAATAGATCTTCCGGGGTCTTAACGTATCAAGGCTGCTTTGACGGACAGCCCGTCAGCCGCCTTAAAGCAGCCTTACCTGGATCTTTTTACACATTACGAACACCTCCCTTTCAATAGAACTTTCCCTAATCCGGGCTAAACCCAGTTGCCCTGACTCGGGACTTCTGTAAATCGCACCACGCTAGCGCGATCCGTCTCCGCTAATGAAATGAATTCATCAACGAAGATAACTTATTCATAACACCGAACTATGGGTCTTGACAAGTTTTGTTGAAATAATTTTCAAAATTGTTTTTATCTAATCAAAAACTGATCTAGCTAAGTTTTGCACCAAAAGAACACAATATGCTAAGAATTTATCTTTCGTGACCATGAGGTGACAGGCATGTGGCAGTCTATCGCAGTAATAGCATTTATGACAACAGGCCAACAAGCGGCTGCACCGCTCGAGTTTTTAAATATTCGTGCGCCCATGGGTATCTATGGTGCCAACAGGCCCGATTCGAAGAAATATCATCCAGGCGATAACTTCATACTGGCGTTTGATATCAATGGTTTGAAGATTGATGCGATAGGTCAGGCGTTTTACAGCCTTGCAGGTGAACTCTTCAACAAAGATGGTAAAAGCATAATAAAAACTGCTCCCAAAGAGACTCCCGCCTTTAATCCTTTGGGGGGTTCCCGATTGCCTGCGTATGCGGCTGTGCCAATAAGCTTGGAAATGCCTCCGGGAACTTACACTTACAAATTAATCCTCACAGATTTGACCGACAAAAGAACAGCGATGTTAACTCAATCTTTTGAGGTTTTGCCTAAGTCCCTGGGATTTGTGTTATGGCATATGACTTATGAAAACAATTTTCCCGCCCCTCCGGTGGGTGTACCCGGGCAGGAATTTATTCTCCGATTTTGTGTAACTGGTTTTGAATCGGATGCCCAAACTAGAAAACCAAATCTCTCCTTTACCGTTCGCATCCTTGATGAGGCAGGGGTACCAACCTTATCAAAGCCTTTTACAGGCGAAGCCAAGGATATTCCCGAAGAATTTAAAGATATTTTCCCGATCTCAGTCCCCATTCGACCAAACAGGCCAGGTAGGTTTACCATCCAAGTTTCTGTTACCGATAACCTGACCAGAACCAAAACCACCATCAAGCAAGAAACACCATTTCTTGTTCTCGAGCCTAAATAGTTATTCTCTTTGCGAATAGTTCTTTACAATAATAGGGGAAGGTCATTTGGCCTTCCCTTATTGTTTGTATTTTGAATATTCATTGGAGCTTTTCATAATGTCAGATTTAGAGAACCGTATTGCGCAATTTCAGAAGATGGCCAACGATGATCCAGATAACGAACTAGGCCATTATCGTTTGGGCCAACTCTACATGGAAAACAAACAGTTTGAAGAAGCAGTTGCGTCTTTCAACCGAACCTTGATCCTTAGCCCACAATTTTCCAAAGTATTCCAACTTCTGGGCAACTCTCTTCTTTCCCTCGATAAAAAAGCCGAGGCTGTCACCACTCTGCAAAAAGGTTTCCAGATTGCTGACGAAAGAGGCGATAACATGCCAAGGGACGAAATGGCTCGCATGCTTAAAGAATTGGGCGAACCTGTTCCTGAATCAAAAAAAACTGTTGCACCAATCAGCACTGGCGCAGGCGATGCCATGGGCAACATGCAGTGTACCCGACCTGGTTGCATGGTTGGTTCAAGGGCTAGAAAACTTCCCGCACCCCCTCTTAACGATGAACTTGGCAAAAGAATCTTTGAAGCCATCTGCGCCGATTGCTGGAGCGAATGGGTTAAAAATTATAGCATCAAGGTTATCAATGAACTTAGGCTCGATCTAAGTTCTGAACGCGGACAAGCCGAGTACGACAAATACATGCATGAATTTCTCGGCTTAACACAAGAATAATCATGAATGCCTTTTGCTCTGAGTATTTAGTTCGCTACGGTAAAGCAGGAGAATTCGGCAGGTTTCACGCCCAGAAACCTCTGCAACTTCTCAAAGGCGATCTCGTAATCATTGAAACCCACAGGGGTAAAGAAACGGGCGAAATTCTTTCCCCCTCTACACCCATAATTGCCAAGTTCTTACCCAATACTACCGTAGGAAAGCTTTATGGTACACTCACTGACCAAGATGATTCGCAAGTTCAACTTAACCATGCAAAATCATCGCTCATCATTGAAGCCGCTAAAAGTATCGCCCTTAACTTAGCTTTGCCCGTTTCTATTCTTGATGCCGAATTACTATTCGATGGCAAGCATGCAGTCCTTCATCTCGCAACAAGCCCAAAAACAGATGTTCGCGATTTGATCTCAAAGCTATCCAACGATTTCGACCTGCATATCTATGTCGAAAATATTACTCAACCAAATCAAGATGATGATCATGATGAATCACTCGTAGAAGATGCGGGATCCTGCGGGTCGGGTAATTGTGGTTCGAAGGAAGGCGGCTGCGGAAGTTGCAGCAGTGGCGGCGGGTGCGGGTCTTGTTCTACTACCAAAGAAAAAAAGCCTGCGTTGGAAGCAAATGCCTCACAACGCAAGCCCTTAATTTAGCCAACTCATTTACGCTTACTTCAAGCCTGCAGCAGAACGCAAAGCTGCAGCCTTATCGGTTTTTTCCCAAGTGAAGTTTGCAAGCTCACGACCAAAGTGGCCATTTCTCGCTGATTCCTTGTAGATCGGCCTGCGCAAATTCAGCGTTTCGATAATGCCCTTAGGCGTTAACTGGAAGGTCTTGCTGATAAGAGCAGCAATCTTATCATCGGTTAAGCCATGCTTTGCAGTACCAAAGGTGCTGACCCAGATATTGATCGGATCAGGGTAACCAATTGCATAGGAAAGCTGAACTTCGCACTTCGATGCAAGGCCTGCTTTAACAATGTTTTTGGCAATATAACGGCACATATAAGCTGCAGAGCGATCAACCTTTGTTGGGTCCTTACCGCTGAATGCACCACCACCATGACGACCCATGCCGCCGTAGGTATCTACAATGATTTTTCTACCAGTAAGGCCGCAATCCCCGTGAGGGCCGCCTTCAAGGAAGATGCCAGTGGGGTTGATATGGACCAAAATAACATCACTTGGATATTTTTTGCCCGACTCACCAACTGGGACAAAGTGAAACTTGGTTTTCGCATCGACCAAATCAGGTCGTTCGGCCTTCAAGGTTGGGATGATCAAAGTATTGAGAATTTCTTCACGAGCTTTATCAGAGAAGACTTTCTTTTTCTTTTTAATCTCAACAACACTCTCATCATGCTGGGTGGAAAGCACAATGGTATGAATTCGATTTGGGGTGCCATCTGGTTTATATTCGATGGTTACCTGACTCTTGGCATCAGGGCGGACAAAAGCAAGCTTGCCACTTGCCCTTAACTTTGCGTGATTTTCAACCAAGCGATGGGCCAAAAAGATAGGCAAAGGCATTAAGGATTTAGTTTCTTCACAAGCAAAACCAAACATCATCCCTTGATCGCCAGCGCCGCCACCATCTACACCAACCGAGATATCAGGCGATTGCGAATGCAACTTGCATTCAATCTGGCAAGTATCTGCTGCAAAGCCAATCGTTGGATCTACATAGCCAATTTCTCGAATAATGCCTCTTACAAGCTTATCCACAACCGTTCTGGTAAGTGGTGCCGTCGTGGTTATTTCACCCGCTACACAAACATAATCTGTTGTAACAAGGGTTTCACATGCTACCCTACTCTTGGGATCATGCTGCAAGCAGAAGTCCAAAATGGTATCACTGATTTGGTCGGCAACCTTGTCGGGATGCCCCATAGAAACGGATTCACTGGTAAAGAGATAATTCTGGTTCACAATCTTCCTCGTTTTGTTAAACAATCATGTTCCGTCACGGTGTCGAAATTATAAGAAAAGATTGGGTATAAAACCAATATCAGAGTTGCAGAAAAAAGGCTTTTATGAAAAACCCTCAACCACTAGTCCTGATCAATGCTGTTGGCCTTACCCCAAAACTGCTTAAATTCGCACCAAAACTGCAACAACTTGCAATAAATGGCTGGATGCGCCCTTTAAAAGAATCGCTCCCCGCAGTCACTGCAACCTGTCAGGCGACCATCCTTACCGGAAAAGAGCCCTCTGTCCACGGAATAGTTGGAAATGGCTGGTTTTTTCGCGATACTGCTGAAGTTCGCTTTTGGCAACAATCCAACCACCTTATCCAAGCAGAGCCCATCTACAAAACCGCCTCGCGACTTGCTCAAGCACAAGGCTCATCCTTCAAATGCGCCAAAATGTTCTGGTGGTTTAACCAAGGCGCTGATGTCGATATCAGCGTTACTCCCAAGCCCTATTATGGCGCCGATGGCAATAAGGCCTTCGGCATTTCAGGATCATCACAAGAACTAACCACAGGATTAGAAAAAAAGTTAGGGGCCTTCCCCTTCCCATCGTTCTGGGGGCCGATGGCAGGGTTGCCCTGCACACGCTGGATATCACAGGCAACTGCAGAAATAATTACGCAAGAAACCCCCAATCTAACCCTGGCCTACCTGCCACACCTTGATTACGACCCGCAACGCTTTGGGCCCACAGGTTCAGATATGCCGAAACTTACAAGGGAATTGGATCAGGCTTGCGAACCGATTTTAGATGCTGCAAAGGCTAAAGGTGCCCGAGTTTGGATCGTAAGCGAATACGGGCATTGCAATGTTCAAAGTGCGATAGAGCCCAATAAGATTCTCCGGAAGCATGGCTTTCTTGTATGCAGAGACGGGCCCTTTGGTGAGACCATTGATTTTTTTGCCAGCAGGGCATTTGCTGTTTGTGATCATCAACTGGCTCACATCTACATCAAAGATTCCAAAGATATTCCCAGAGTCCGGGCGATTCTTGAAGAAACACCAGGCATCAAAATAATTCTCGATGAAGAAGGAAAGAAAAACATGGGCTTGGCCCACCCTCGTTCAGGCGAACTTGTTGCACTCTCGGAAAACAATAAATGGTTTGCTTACCCTTACTGGCTTGATGAAAGCAGGGCTCCAGATTTCGCCCGCACCGTGGATATCCATCGAAAACCAGGATACGATCCTTGCGAATTGTTCTTCGATCCCAAGTTACTTTTCCCCAAACTTAAAGTGATCAGAAAACTCTTGGGTAAAAAACTTGGGTTCCGAACTCTGATGGATGTCATCCCATTGGATCACTCGTTAGTGAAAGGCAGCCATGGCTTGGTTTGCGATAACGATGAAGATTGTGCTTTATTGGCAGGAGATGGCCCTGCCCCACCTTTGGGAAAAATGCCCATGACTAATGTGCATAGGCTTATGATGAATGCGCTAGGATTCGCAGAAGGCGTTTAGCGTTAATCAAACTTCGGGCTCGGTAACCGGTTCTTCCACAACCTCGGGAGTAATTTCTTTGATAGGGAAAGGCAATGGTGCAAGGGCCTTCAAACCTATATCGGTTCGATATTGCATACCACTAAATTTAATCAAGTTCACTGCTTCATAAGCTTTGGACCTCGCAGCAATCATATCATCACCCAAGGCGGTAACGCTCAGCACCCGACCACCATCGGTAACAATATTTCTTGAATCAAACTTGGTTGCGCCATGAAAGATTTGAACATCCTTCAGCTTAGCAGCTTCGTGAAGCCCGGTAATCGTATGATTCTTATCAACAGCCCCAGGATAACCCTTTGCAGCAAGAACCACGCAAACTGCGGGCCTAGGATCCCAAGCAATCTTACCTTCAAACTCATCAAGTCTATTTTCAACTGCAGCTTCAAGTAGATCCAATAGATCGGTTTGCAAGCGCATCATCAGGGGCTGGGTTTCGGGATCACCCATTCTGCAATTAAATTCGAGCACCCTTGCGCCCTGCCCTGTAACCATGATCCCTGCATAAAGAATTCCATGAAATGGCATTCTTCTTCGCTTCATCGCATGCACAGTCGGAACCAAAACTTCCGTATCAATCTGATCGAGTATTTCCTTCGTGCCCAAAGGCGCAGGGCAATATGCACCCATCCCACCGGTATTAGGTCCGAGGTCATTATCAAAGATAGCCTTATGATCTTGGCAGGGCTCAAGCGGGATGATAGTTCTGCCAGAAACAATGGCAAGCACACTAAGCTCTTGGCCAACCATGCGTTTTTCCAAAACAATTTGGCGACCAGCGGTTCGGCCAAACTCTTCCTTCACCATGATCCGTTCAACAGCTTTAAGAGCTTCATCTTGGGTGGAACAAACAATCACGCCCTTACCTGCTGCTAGGCCATCGGCTTTTACTACCAGAGGATACCTGCGGGTTGAAATCCAAGTTTTCGCCTGATCAGGGTGATCGCAAATCTTGAAGTCTGCAGTAGGCACATTGGCATCATGCATAACAGTTTTAGCGAAGGCCTTGCTAGATTCCAAAGTGGCAGCTAATTTCGAAGGGCCAAAAATGGGCAGCCCTTCTTTTTTAAATGCATCTACAATTCCAAGTGCCAATGAATCTTCAGGGCCCACCACTGTCAGGCCAATCTTCTCGGCCTTGGCGAATTCTACCAAGCCTTTAATATCATCCGATGCAATTGGAACATTGGTTGCAAATGCTGCGGTACCAGGATTACCTGGCGCACAAAAGATTGCCTTTGCACGCGGGGAAAGCGATAACTTCCAGGCCAAGGCATGTTCACGCCCGCCTTTGCCTACTACTAAAACTTTCATTGCAGCTCTCGCGTTCTTAGGATGCCTTGGCAGGGAGAAGCGTTAACAAATAATCCTTGCCCAATCGATTACAGTAATCTCCAAAGGTTTCGCCCTGTGCTCTTTTACCTTTGAAATCAACAAAAAGATGGCGGAACATCGGAACGATATCCGACTTCAATACCAAATCCTTCAACATGAAATTCAGACGGGTGCCATTCACATGGCCACCAACAAACACCATGTACTTTTCACCACTTCTACCCACAAAACCTATTTCACTTTGGTATGGGCGCACACAACCATTCGGGCAGCCTGTCATTCGAATGTTAATAATTTCGTTCGCCAAATCTAGTTCGTTAAGAACTACTTCCATCTCATCGATAACCCCGGGCAATGCCCTTTCTGATTCAGAGATCGCCAACCCACAAGTTGGAATCGCTGGGCAGGCAAGGCTATACTTCTGGATATTCGAAAGATCCTGTGGCTTCTTAACCCCATGGCTGGTCAAAATAGCTTCGATTTCCTGCTTGGCACTTTCAGGCAGATCACAAATCAAAATATCCTGAATTGCAGTCAGCCTTACTTCAGTATCAAACTTGGTGATGATCGTTCGTAAAGCGGTGCGCAGCTTAAAATCGCCTTCATCCTTGATACGACCACTCTCAACGCTAACACCATAAAAGAACTTCCCATCGCCCTGTGCATGCCAGCCAAGATGGGTTTCATAGCCCGTGATCTGGATGTTTTTTGGCAACACCAATGGCTTAGTCAGATAGCCCTTCAAAACTTCGCGGAACTTCTCAACACCCCAATCTGCAACCAGATACTTAATGCGAGCCCTTTTACGATCCGCCCTGTTACCATGGTCACGGTAAAGAGTGATCACGGCTTCAGCACCTTTAAGCACATCCTCCCGGGGCACATAACAAATAGGAATGGATAAATGCGGGAAAGTAGTAGCTTTACCATGGGTCTTTCCCATGCCACCACCAACCAATACATCATACCCAACCACCTCACCATTTTTGATATCTGCAACAAAACCAAGATCCTGACTGAACACATCAATGCAATTATCATGAGGGGCAGTCAGCCCGGTCTTAAACTTCCTGGGGAGATACAACTTGCCATAAATAGGTTCAAAATCTTCGGTTGCTGTTTCACTCAAGGATTTACCATTGAGCCAGATTTCATGGTATGCAGTGGACTGAGGCGCCAAATGCATCGCAATTGCATAAGCGTCATCCTGAAGCGATTGATGCACCTTGTCATTCTTCATGGGTACGGGGCAAGCCATCACATTACGGTTAACATCGCCACATGCTGATAAAGTGGAAAGCATGCATTCATTAATGCCTGCGATCACGCCTTTAAGATTGTTTTTAAGAATCCCATGAAACTGAATGCTCTGCCTACTGGTAAGGCGAATGGTGCCATTGGCATGAGACTCAGCTAATTGATCAAGAGCAAGATATTGCTTAGCGGTCATTTTCCCGCCAGGAATTCTGCCACGCACCATGAACATGTAATGCTTGCCTAGGCCATCGGATCTACGATTTTTCCGGGCGTCCCTATCTTCTTGCTGGTAGGAACCATGAAACTTAAGCAATTGTTTTGAATCATCAGAAAAATGATCATCAGCACCGGCGAGCTCAAGGCTGAGCGTACCGCGCAGCGACCTGCTATTTTCCTTAATGATTTCAACAGCGGATCGACCGCCTGCTGGGGCTTCATCTGCAACTGTCTCGTTTTCATTTGCCATTATTTGTATTCCAGTAAGTAAAAAAGATACCTTACTACTTATTCAAAGAGCTTAATCCCTACCAAGGGAAAAGCTTCAAATCCTTATCTTGTCAATTTAGGCGGATTAATCGTTAAATTCCAGCCCAAGAATCAACCAACTTTAATGAATAGTGCGATTCAATCCGCATTAATCCTCACAATTATTTATTTTTCACGGCTGTTTTCATACTATTCAAGTTCCAGCCGAGTTCATCCGAACTTCATTAATATACAGGGGAAACTACTCCCCTGTAATGATTTGCAACATTTGATGAGAGGCTTAGGGTGACTGTGACGAAGGATCTGCTCAACCCCCAACATTCAATTCATTATGGTTTCCTTACGATTAATCAGGATGCCAATGGTTTTTTTGGCGCTTATCTTGTTACTAATCGCTGGGCCAGACCTATTGAATTCCGCATCAGTAGTGCTGTTCAACCCAATAAAGTTCAGCATATTCTTTATGGTGAAGGGCTAAAACCTTTCATTTATTCAGAAGTTATTGCCAAAACTTTGGTTGAAAAAAGCTCACAACTGGTCGATTTAGTGATTACTGACCTTCCAGAAGTACTTGGATTACGCAAAAAGCTCGATATACCCGTGGTTTGCCTTGCAAAAGCAGAAGATGCAGTTCCCGAAGGCACTCATGTTATCACAGGCCCAAGAGGCGTCGGATTACACTTGGCAGGAACCAGTGAAGAAGCTGAGCTTTTTACCAGCTTTTTTGAAGGTTTGGATATCGATCTAGCTGAACCCTTCATTCGCATCCGCGATGCAGTTCAAGAAACTAGAAAATCAACCACCCGAACAACTTCCGCTGCTTAAAACAGCGGCTAAGGAGCAGTTGTTCCTTCAATTGTTACCAATATAGGCGTTTCTTGAAGGTCGGTCTTGATCTTTAGCTGTTTCTTGAACTGGCCTTCTTGCTTGATTGCGCACTTAAAGGTCACAGTCTGGACCATTGAGGGCTCGCTTGTAGGCTGGGTTCCCAACTCGATCCCCTCGCCCAAGCCATCCACTCCTAAAACTTTAAATGGCTTACTTGCACGAACTACCACCCTGCGTGTCAAACTTTCCTCAGGTTTAATTGTGCCCAGCGAAAGCAATGCAGGCGATACACTTATCGAAGATTGAATCGTTGCTTCCACCAAAACCGAAAGCAATGGTGTGCCGGTATCATTGGTTTTTAAGTGAATAAACTCTTTAAGATTCCCGGATGGAGCATCGGGCTTCAAAGTAACACTCACCTGATACCCAATCTGGCCAGGCTTGCGGTAACTTTCCTTAAAAGTGGCTTCCAAAGGCGTATCTTTAGAGATTACTTCCGTAATTTGCCAGTTTTGGGTGCCAGCGTATTCAACCTCGATGGTTTGTTCTGCTTTCTGCCCTTGGGAAACAACTCCAAATGCAACCTGCCCTGGATTAAAAACGACATCACTTCGACTATTGCCCGTAACTCTGATTTCAGCGGTAGAAACATATTCTGGTCCAACCGTGACATAAACAATCACGGTCTTCGAACCAGAAAACCTTCGGGCATCCATGGTGACATCAATAGTTGCAGATTCCCGTGGTTCCAACACTTTCACAGACGAGGAAGCGCTAGTGCAACCACACCCACTACGGATGTTAACAATTTCCATTTTTACTGCATAAATGTTGGTGATGGTAAATCGGTGAAAAAGTTGGGCACCTTTTGGCACCACACCGAAATCATGCACAAGGCCATCCTTGAACATTTTATCGGCCCATGCTTGAGCAGATACTGCGTTCGTAGAAACCAAACCTAGAAATAATGCTATTAAAGCATGGCGAATGATAGCCACAATCCCCTCCTTGGAACGACCCAAATTAGTCCTTATAAAGTCAAATCTAATAGAAATGGGTATTTGGGAAAAGGCTGATTCACCCAAATACCCATAATTTTAATTACTTGAACGCTCCCCACTTCTCTTTAATGAACTTAAACCCATTGCCATAAACATCTTCGGGCGAAGGGAACATATCGCGCCAAATCTTGGTAGCAGCAGCCAAATCGGGCAACGCACGACCAAAAGCCTCAATGGTAAGCCAGCCATCGTACTTGGCTTTCCTCAATGCTTTAAAGGTTTCATCCCAATGCACATGACCACTTCCGGGAGTACCTCGATCATTCTCACTAATGTGGACATGAACATAGGTATCTTCCATAGAAGCAATCGCTTGAGAAATGTTTTTCTCTTCAATGTTGGCATGGAAGGTATCGTACATGGTACCAAAGTAAGGGTGGTTGATTTCCCGAACAAGGTTTTTTGCATCCAGTGCGTTGGTAAGAAAATAGCATTCGAAGCGATTGAGATACTCAATTGCGATTTTAACTTTTACTTTTTGTGCATGATCAGCGGCTTGGGTTAAAACTTCAACCGCCCTTTTTCTTTCATCTGCGGTTGGGGGCTGGCCTGAAAAAACTCCCAAAGCAGAATGGTATGGCCCTGCCAAAACATCGCCACCCATCACACTCGTCATATCCAGCGCCCATTTAATACGATCCAAAGCTGCTTTTCTCACCGAAGCATTGGGGCTGATGGGATTAGTATCCGCATTCACCACGGTCACTGCGGTGCAACCGAGCCCAAGGTTATCGAGTTCTTTTTTGATTTTTTTGTAGTGTTCAGCATCGCCATCAAAAAGTGGGATTTCAACGCCGTCGTAACCGGTCTTCTTGATTTTTTCCAAGATAGGAAAATGCGCTTCTTCCACAAAAGCAGTCCACAGCAGCAGATTCATTCCAACTTTCATCAAAGACTCCCTTAGGTAAAGGTAAAAAGATCAAAGGGGTATTGTGGCCTAAATTGATTCAATAAGCAAGAATGTCATATGGGAATCTTGGCAATCCAGTTTGATCAAGCAAAGAAACAGGTTTGTAGCAATTAAATGCATGAATTGCAGACCCATTCAGGTGCAGCGCAAGAAAGCCTTTCCCCGACTGACCCGGCTTACGCAACGCAAACTTTTGCCAATAAGGTGTCTTGCGGATTTTGCCGTTACGGAACGACTAACCGTCGGGGTAAAATGCAGATCAATTACAACATACATCGGGTTGAGGGGGTTAGGCAATGGACGAGATGTCGAAACATGGCAACGGCATTTACGATGCCGACAAGAAGCAGGGAAAGGTTCGCACGAAGGAGTTGAAGGCGTTGGCCACGATCCGACATCTTGCCAGATGTTCGGGGTGAAATTGCCAAACGACGGGCGAAAATCCCGCTTATACTAGCTCAAGCAACTCAAGATCGTCCGGGCCAACAAAGCCACCGAACTGCTAGGGCCAACCCCATCCCCGCCCGCATCGACAGCATCAAGCGGCTCATCACCGAGTTCAAGCTCAAGGGGATGCCCCGGATTAACACGACGCTCGGGACGGAAACCCAACGAAAGCGGCTTCACCCGAAGAAGGTGAAGCCGCTTTCGTTGTTCCCGCCGACCATGCAGAAGGTGAAAGAGATCGTCCCCAACAAGTTCATCTCGAAATTCAAGCCTATAAAACCACGTCCGTCGCTCGGTGAATCGGCACATTAAATGTCCGGTTGCTCATTCACAACCATTGGTATTCGACCAGTTACTTCATGCGTTCTACCATAACTTCCATCGTGATTGAACCTACGTTGATCGTCCCTGTTTTGCCATCCATCGTTACCAGCGTGGGACAGGTGATGACTCTAGGTTTTTCGGAGGATGGGGCGTCGATGATCTTGGCCTGCACCCTATGCAACTGCGGTTCCTTGCTCGTCGTGATCGACACTTCGACCCGCTGGTTGTCGTCCCCGCATTGAAACTTGGCAACCTGACCTAGCGGGAACACCATCGTCGGCGTGGCGAGCGTCACAGGTGGCTTGCCTTTCTCAGACTTCACCAACTTGATCGTCGCCGTGCACTGTTGCGGGGTTTCCTGCTTCGGCTCCTCAGCGGCGAGGAGACTGAGCGACAGAGCAACCGCCATCATCGCAAACACTAACTTGGCTGAGTTCATCGCTTTCCTCCATTAATATAGAACTGTAAATAGCCCATACACGTTTGCTTCATGGTGGTCAAGTACAACATCCCACCTCCACCGTACCAGTTAGGATCAAACTCAGAATGACTTAAGCAAACCCACGTTTTCCCGGCAGTTCTCGCACCGCTAGAAGTGCCATTTATACTATTCCCTGACGACGGCCAGTGGGCCGAGTTACAGAAGTGGCTGGACGGCAACGGCATCGAGCCCTGGCAGGTCGAGCGGTACGCCGACGAGGAGACAGTGACGACGTTGAAGCATCCAGAGAAGGCGTAGGGTAGAAACTTTCCCGATCTGTGGAATTGTCGGTGGGAATGGAACGCCGTTGGATAGATAACGCATGAACACTACAACCATGCCGGACATCTTCTCCCGGTACACAAAATAGAAGTACGACCGCTTCCAGAAGTGGCTCATCACGAAGCACGGCCAGACCGTATACGCCCTGTTCCGCAAGTTCTCCAAGATGTACAGAGACGCCGGGCATCAACGCTGCAAGGCGAACCTAATTGGGAACAGGATCAGATGGAAAATGAGCGTCGGGGAGTACGTCGGCTACAAGGTCAGCAACGACTTCTTGGCGATGCTCGCTCGCCAGATGGTCATAGAATAGCCAGCTCACGCCACGTTCTTCAGATTCCACGACTAGGCCACAAATAAAGGCGTCTGCGCGGAGCCGACTCAGATATGAGTATCTAATACGCCTTCCACGACTACGAGGGAGAAATAGTAAAATTAAGAATCCGCAGCACCGGACAGCAAATCGAGTGCGGCGGGTTCAAGTGACGTACTGTAATAGATGGGAAACCGGCAGCTAGATTGTATCAAGTCCGTCCCAAGAAGCGGGTTCGACCGCTGGGCTGCACCGAAGACGGATGGCTAGCGGCCCACGGGCGACCATCACTCACAAAAATGCCAACGAGTACTTTACATCGTGGGTTTGCCAAGTATGGCTGGAGAATGATCATACTTTTGCGGACATCTGCCGCCTTCTAACCACTTCGCCACACATCGCCGCGATACCGAATCCGAACCCAAGCAATAATATAGCACTCGAGTCTCCCAAACTACCAGGAAGCGAGACATCTGGGGCATTATTGCCGGGATCGCCTGGATCGAAACGAACCTTCACTTGCTTGACTGCGATTGCTGCTTGCCAGTCTGGCTCTGGAAGCGAAGACCAGAGGTTTGTGCGGCCCAGAAAGTCGCATCGCTCAAATTCGGGAAATCCTGGCGCAGGTGCGAAAACATAACGAACCTCAAACGAAACTCCCCCATAACGCTTTGATCTTGTTCGAGACTCGACCACCCGGGCCACTGCCACGGACTTACTGCGATGAAGGGTTACATTTTTCAAGAGATCTACCGCACCCAAGGCTGTGAATGCCATCGCTACCAGAGCACAAAATACAATGTGCCACTTTGCGACGGTGTGCTGCGGTTGGACTGCCATGATGATCGCTATGATTCCAGACGAACTAGGTTTTATGCAGACCTGTATTACATCTATTTTGGTCTGCATACCATGATTGGCCAAGGGACTTTATTGGCCACAAATCATGAATTTGATATTAATACCGCCCGTGGAATTTTAAACAATAAAAATTACAAGCACTAGGTTTTTCCCATAAACGCTTATTTAAACAAGTCTTTAGACAAAATCATTCGTCACTGTCCCCAAAAAGACAATTTAAGTTGTCATTTCATGAGAAAATGGCGCAGAAGAATTTGACAGAAGTCAAACTTGTCTTTAAAGAAAGCTAGCAAAAAATGAAGCCGAACATCACAAAAGACAAAGCAAATATAATTCAACAACTTTTAAACCGATTATGCAAAAAAATGCTGAATCCAATTACTCTTTTGAGCATATGCTTAAGGTGCACCGGTATGGCTTTAATCCCCACTGGCCTCTGAGTTCACAACCTTGTTTAAGTATGCTTGGAAAACACTTTTTTAGTGGGGCGCAACTTTTGCTCTCCGCCCTTTTACTTTTTTATTCACTCTAAAAGTGAAAATAAATGATTTCGTAGGGCAAAGTGGCCCTTTTACCCTAAAATGATTATTGGTGTAGCACCTTGCAATGGGAACTCTGGAGTTTCTATAAATGTACTATTCCCCCATTACCTGATCTTACGATATTGATATAGCACCATGAACACCATACTTGCCTGCCAACTGACCTTGCTCTTGTTAAATGCAGATACTGCGAGCGTCGATTTTTTTGAAGCCAAGATTCGACCAGTATTTATTGAGCATTGTGAAAAATGCCACAACGCATCAAAGCAGCAAGGTGGTTTTCGCCTCGATTCCAAAGACCACTTTTTCAAAGGCTCCGACTCTGGTCCAGTTTTCAACCAAGCTAAACCTTCGGAAAGCAAACTACTAAAATTATTGCATTATCAGGGTGAGCTTAAAATGCCCCCCAAGGGCAAGCTTCCTGATCAGGTGATCAATGATATTTCTGAATGGGTCAATAAAGGTGCACCCTGGCCTGCTGACTTGAAAAAGAACCCAAACGCTATTGCCAGTACCAACCAAGATCATTGGGCCTTTAAACCGATCAAAAAACCTACCCTTCCTAAAATCGCCCAACCCTCACTCGCCAATAACGAAATCGATTTGTTCATCCAAGCCAAACTCGAACAAAACAAAGTTTCTCTTTCGCCCCAGGCAGATAAACGAACCCTCATCCGCAGGCTTTATTTTGTTCTCATCGGGCTACCACCAACTCCTCAGGAAGTGGAATCGTTCTTAAATGATGCCGACCCGCAAGCATATCCAAAGTTGGTCAACAGGCTTTTAGACTCACCACACTTTGGCGAACGCTGGGCCAGGCATTGGCTTGATCTTGCACGCTACGCAGATAACCGTGGCTACATCGGCGTTGGGGTCGATCGCACCTACCCTTACGCATACACCTTTCGCGATTGGGTGATCCAATCTTTCAACAACGACCTGCCCTACGATAAATTTCTTACCTATCAAATAGCAGCAGATAATCCAAAATCGGGCGCCTCCAAATCCGATCTCGCTGCGCTCGGATTCTTTACCGTTGGTAGAAGATTTATCAATAATCAAAACGACATCATCGACGATCGTATCGATGTATTATGCAGAACCACCATGGGCCTTACTGTCACTTGCGCACGATGCCATGATCACAAGTATGATCCCATACCCACCAAAGACTACTATTCCTTATATGGGGTTTTTGCAAGTTCGCAGGAACCTGAAGACCTTCCCGATTTAGGGCTTGAAGGCAGCGGGCCTGAAGCGCAAGAATTCCAATTAGAGCTTGCAAAGCTCATCAAAGAAAAAGAAAAGTTTGAAACAGACAATGCGGAAATCAAAATCAAAGAACCTCGAAAATTCTCCGAATCCATAAAGCCTTATGACAACCGCATCAAACAACTTAAATCCAAACACCCGGGCTCTCCCCCCAAAGGAATGGTATTGTTCGATAGGCCCTCACCTGTTGAACCCGTGGTTTTCATCCGAGGTAATCAAGGCAATAGGGGCCCCCAAGTACCCAGACAATTTCTTGAAGTCGTGAGTGGCGCAAACCGAACACCATTCAAGCAAGGCAGTGGCAGGCTTGAAGCTGCACAAGCCATTGTTGCACCACAAAACACTTTTACTTCAAGGGTTTGGGTTAATCGAGTTTGGGCACATGTGTTTGGCAACCCTTTAGTAAAAACGCCCAGCGACTTCGGGGTTCGCAGCGATCCACCCTCGCACCCAGAACTCCTTGATTTCCTCGCATCCAATCTCATGGAGGATCACTGGTCCACCAAAAACCTGATCAGGCAAATGCTACTTTCCTCTACCTTTAAGCAAACAAGTTCACCCCGTTCGGAACTGCAAAACAACGACCCAGAAAACTCTCTCTTAATTCGTATGAATCGCAGAAGGCTGGATTTCGAAACCATGCACGATAGCATGCTAGCAATGGCAGGCACCCTTGAACCCGGTGTGGGCGGAAGATCGGTCGAAATGTTTACCCTGCCCTTCAGCAATAAGCGGGCACTCTACGCCTTCATCGATAGGCAGAATCTTCCAGGCGTGCTACGCACATTCGATTTCGCACTGCCCGACACTCATAGCCCGCAGCGCTTTATCACCAGTGTTCCGCAGCAGGCGCTATACCTTTTAAACTCGCCCTTTGTACAAGAGCAAGCATCAAAATTCACGCTCCGATTTACAAACACCGATGATCACGCTGAAAAAGTTCAAGCAATGTACCGGTTTGCATTGCAACGATCTCCCACAAAAGAAGAAGTAACCTCAGCACTCGAATTTGTAGAAGCTTCAGGCCCCGATGGTTTTAAACAACTAGGCCAAGTGCTTCTTGCAAGTAACGCATTCCAATTCATTGATTAACAAAAGGCTTCACAAATGTTAAACCGAAGAATGATGTTGGAACGATCCGCGATGGGCATGGGCGCTCTTGCTCTCGGCAGCATGTTGCAATCTGCAGATGCCTCTGAAGCCAACCCTCTCGCGGTGCGAAAACCCCACTTCGCTGCAAAGGCCAAGCGGGTGATCCATTTGTTTATGAATGGTGGCCCTTCTCATGTAGACACTTTCGACCCCAAGCCTTCACTAGAAAAATACGCAGGTAAAGCTCTCCCTGTTGACAACCCGAAAACTGAAAGAAAAACAGGCGCAGCATTCCCTTCGCCATTCAAATTTCAAAAGTATGGGAAGTCAGGTATTGAAGTTAGCGAACTCTTTGAAAAAACCGCACAGCATGTTGATGATATGTGCATCATCAGGTCCATGCATGCCAATGTTCCTAATCATGAACCCTCACTTTTACTCATGAATTGTGGCGAAGCAAGGCTTATAAGGCCAAGTATGGGCAGTTGGCTTACCTACGGCCTAGGAACCGAGAACCAGAATCTACCAGGCTTTATAGCGATGTGCCCGGGCGGTTACCCCATTCAAGAATCTCAAAACTGGCAGGCGGGATTCCTTCCCGGTATCTACCAAGGCACCTACATCGACACCAACCAAACCGAAGTAAACAAACTCATCGAGAACATTCGCAACAAGAATCTTTCGCTAGTGAAACAAAGGCAGCAGTTGGATCTTTTGCAAAAACTGAACTCTCTACATATTAACGATCGCTCATCCGATCCAATCCTAGAATCACGAATTCAATCCTTCGAACTCGCATACCGCATGCAGATGGATGCTGCAGATGCGTTTGATGTCAGCAAAGAATCGAAGCATGTTCTGGAAATGTATGGCCCCGGTGTTCAAGCCCGACAAATATTAATCGCCCGTAGGCTTCTTGAAAGAGGTGTACGATTTGTACAAGTATGGCATGGCGCAGGCCAACCCTGGGATAGCCATGACGATATCGAAATCAATCATCGACGCCTTGCCAAGGAATGCGACCAAGCCATCTGGGCACTACTCTCCGACTTAAAACAACGGGGCATGCTTGATGATACTTTAGTTATTTGGGGCGGAGAATTTGGCAGAACCCCTACCGTAGAGCTTCCCACCCCCGGAGCCAATGCGGGCAAAATCAATGGCAGAGACCACAACCATCACGGGTTCTCGATGTGGCTTGCAGGGGGAGGCGTAAAGGGGGGTACCGTAGTAGGAAATACCGATGAATTTGGCTTTGCTGCTCAAGATAACAAGGTTCATGTTCACGACCTACATGCCACTATGCTTCAGCTTTTAGGTTTCGATCACGAAAAGCTTACTTATCGTTATGCAGGGCGGGATTTCCGCCTCACCGATGTGCATGGCAGAGTAGTAGAAGACATTATTGCCTGATCTAAATCATCTAAACTTGCTATAACAATTATTTGAATGCCCTCTGTCGGGTATGATTATTATTTCTGCAGAGCCGCCCACTTAAGATGGATCAACTTCCTAAAACCAGAGCCGAGGTTATCACCATCTCCATCTTGGTTGAAGGCGGGTTGGTGCTTGGCGCATACCCACTTGGTTGGTTACTGGGCGTACACCCTTTAAGTAATTTTGTTGTCAACTGGCACGATTCATGGATCGGAATGGTGGCAACTCTGCCCTTGCTGCCTATCTTTCTAGTTATGATACATGGATCAATTCCATTTCTAGGCAAGTTAAAAAGCATCAGCAAAGATACCATCAGGCCAATGATGCGCAGGTGTACAATTCCCGATCTTCTTGGGATAAGCTTGCTTGCAGGTGTGGGGGAAGAAATGGTTTTTCGAGGGGTGCTGCAAACTTGGCTGGCACAAGATAGCCCGCCTTGGGCAGCAGTCATGGCTGCAGGCCTTTCGTTTGGCATGATGCATTCCATGAGCAAAAGTTACTTTATACTAGCCACACTAGTAGGGGTTTATCTCGGCTTCCTTTTTGTATGGACGGGCAACTTGATAGCCCCAATTATGGTGCATTTCCTTTATGATGCTTTCGCTCTTTACTACCTTACAAGAGTTTGGAAGCCCTACCCCAACGAAGAACAAGCGCCCATTCCAGATGAAGAAATCGATGATGATTTCTCAGAAGACATGTTCTGACCTTTTCTTCAGGTTGGTTATCAGCGCACATTCCTTGATAATAGTTGGGTTATTATGTACCATTTTTGCTAAAATAATTGAAAGTCTATCAAGAGAACTGATAATGAATGAAAACAATCCGCTTCAAGATCAATTGCTAACCGATGCCAAGTCTGGCAGCCCCGACGCGGTAGATCGATTGATTTCACATCACCGGGAACCTCTTAGGCGGATGATCAATAATCGAATTGACCCGGCACTCTCCGCTAGGGTTGATGCAAGCGATATTGTCCAAGATGTGATGCTTGAAGCCCATCGCAGGCTGAGTGATTATTTAAGAAATCCAGAAGCCATGCCTTTTCATCTTTGGCTTAGGCATATCGCACTCGATCACATCATCGATGCGCATCGCAAACACAGGCTTGCTAAAAGAAGAAGCCTTGATCGCGAAAAACCTCTCGTCATTTCAGGGATGAACGATCAATCTTCAATTGAACTTGCGGGTCAACTACTCGCCAACGAAGTTACCCCTGCTTCCGCTGCAATTCATGCAGAGCTAAAAGGCAGATTAGATGCAGCCATTAACCTTTTAGATCCCGATGACCGCGAAATAGTTCTCATGCGCCATGCCGAGCAGATGACCAATCAAGAAGTATCGGCTTTGTTGGGCCTTACCGAGGCAGCGGCATCGATGCGCTACCTTCGTGCAGTACGAAAACTACGCAGTGGGTTGTTGCCTGGGGGCCTTTAACATGGATAAAATCAAGAGCCTTTCGCAGTCAAATAAAGATACTTCTGATGAACTCCTTGCAACGCTTCTGGATGATTTGTTGAATCAATCCAGAAATGGAAGTAATAATCTTGAACAGGTATGTATAAAGCACCCTGAGCTTGCGCAAGAATTAAGAGAACTTTGGGCCGCAAGCCAATTTGCAGATGTGTTTGGTCGACCTGAATTGGTCAACCCTCAAAAACCATTGTACGAAACACCCACGCCAGCAACATCTCTGCCAAAATACTTTGGAGAGTTCGAACTTCTTGAAGAATTGGGAAGGGGCGGAATGGGTGTGGTGTATAAAGCATGGCAGAAAAATCTGGGGCGCATGGTTGCCCTGAAAATGGTACTTCGAGGCGGTCACGCAAGGCCCGAAGAGATGGCACGATTTCAAGCAGAGGCAAAAGCCATCGCTCTGCTTGAGCACCCTAATATTGTTCCAGTTCATGAAGCAGGTATCTACGAAGAACAGCCTTATTTTAGCATGCGCTTTGTCGAAGGGCAGACCCTTGCTACAATTCTAGGCCAAGGCCCCATCAAACCAAGAGATGCCGCTTCGCTTATCGCCAAGGTTTCCCGCGCGGTTCATCATGCTCATGAAAGAGGAGTGCTGCATCGAGATTTAAAACCTTCCAATGTTATCATCGATCGCGAAAACCATCCGCTGGTTACTGACTTCGGCCTTGCCAAAAGAATCGACCTTCCCGATGACAACCCACTGACACAACCGGGTGCAATTCTTGGCACCCCAGCCTACATGGCCCCTGAACAAGTCAGCAGCAGTCGAGGGGTTGTTGGCCCTGCGAGCGATGTTTACAGCCTCGGGATTATCCTTTACGAAACACTTACTGGAAGGCCTCCCTTTAGAGCAGCTTCTCCCGTGGATACTCTTCTGCTGGTGCTTGAACAAGATCCTGTAAGGCCAAGGCTTTTGAACCCGAAGGTGGATCCTGAACTTGAAATGATCTGCCTTAAATGCCTGCAGAAACAATCTGACCTTCGTTATAGTAGCGCCCAAGATCTTGCAATCGACCTCGAGGCTTGGGTTCGAGGCGAGACCACTTCCGTTCGTTCGGGCAGCCTCGGATCTTTCTCTAACTTCTTCAGCAGAATGCTGCGCGATACTCATCATGCAATCGTTCTTGAAAACTGGGGTTTGCTTTGGATGATGCATAGCGCCATGATTTTTTCGCAATGCGTTGCAACTTGGTATATGGCTCGGGTTGGTATCAATAGCCCTTGGTGGTACATTTTGCTATGGGGTGGCGGGTTGGCCTTATGGGGTGCAATATTCTGGGAGTTGCGCAAGCAAGGTGGGCCTGTTCTTTTTGTCGAAAGGCAAGTAGGCCATATCTGGGCTGCTGCGGTAATTTCTACCATCGGAGTATTTTTTACGGAAATATTTTTAGGCATGCCCGTGCTTACACTTTCGCCCATACTAGCTATTATTGCAGGCACTGTGTTTTTCACCAAGGCTGGCATTCTGAGTGGAGAATTCTATCCGTCTGCCATTGCTCTTTATATCACCACCATCCCCATGGCACTTTGGCCCGAATACTGCCAGCTTATTTTTGGTACCGTGAGTGCCTTGTGCTTTTTCATTCCTGGATTGAAGTATCACAAATTACGATTGCGATCGCGCCTTGCAAGCAACCGTGGCGATGGATCGGGGGGTAGTTCTCAGAACAATTTGGTTACAACCCAATCTGCAAGATGACGGCCTCTTCGGGTAAGGCTTAAACTTTCCCCATCGTCTTTCAGCAAGCCCTGCTGAACCAGGTAATCTTTCTTGGAGCCCGTAATTTCATCGAGATGAAACCCTGTGCGCATGAAAAATCGTTCGCGATTAGCACCTTGCATTCTTCGTAGATTCAAACCCAGCGTTTCAACAGCCTCTTCACGAGGTTCGAGTTGCTCTGATTGAAATCTTGTTTCCTGCCCGGATAAAGATTTTTGAATATACGAATCTAGATCGCGTGTGTTCACTTCGCGCTTGCCCGCCACATATCTTGCAGCCCCCATGCCAAACCCATAATAGGCGCTATTTTCCCAATAGACCTGATTATGCCAGCATCGCTTGCCCTTCTTTGCAAAGCTCGATATTTCATAATGATCCATGCCTTGAGCTTCCAGCGTATCGATCGCAGCTTCGTAATGCGCCAGCTCTTCGGTATCTTCCAGTGGAATGATTTCACCCCGGTTCATTCTTTTCCAAAGAGGGGTGCCTTTTTCATAAGTAAGCCCATAGGTGGAAAAATGATCGGGGTTTAAAGCCAGGCCACGGGTAAGATCATACTTCCAAGATTCAAGCGACTGCCCTGCTGAACCAAAAATCAGATCAATGCTAATGGATGCGATTTTAAGCTTCCGAGCATCTTCGATGACTCGTTCGACCTGGGGATTTTTATGTTTGCGATCCAACAATTGCAGCACGGGTTCCTGGAATGATTGCACTCCTAGGCTAAGCCTCGTTACTCCATAATTTGCAAGGACTGCAAGTTTATCTTCCGTTGTGGAATCGGGATTGGCCTCGATCGAAAACTCCGCCTCACCTGTCAAAGGCAGCCATTGCTTTAACATTTTGCATAATCTTTCCAACTGAGTGGCGTTAAGTTCGGTTGGGGTGCCTCCGCCAATAAACCATGACTGTACTGGGTGCGGGCGCCCGAGCTTGGAGATTTCTTTTTCGAGGGCATCAAGGTAATTATCCCTGAGCGCATCCTTGCCCGTAGCGATAGCGAAATCGCAATACCCACAATGTTGTGCACAAAAGGGAATATGGATGTAAGCGGCTTCGGGCAGTCGCCAGTCTGGGATGGGATTATTTGCCTGGGTAAATAGCACGCTTAAAGTTCCCGTTTGAAAAAATTCCCGAAAGATGGTAATGACAATATCAATGTAGCAAAATCCAAGGAGAGAAAAGAATGAAACTATCAGGAAAAGTGGCACTTGTAACCGGGGCATCTTCAGGAATCGGCCGTGCGTCTGCTATCGCCCTTGCAAAAGAAGGCGCAGATATTGCGCTTAATTATCTCACGATGCCTGAATCTGCAGAAACAGCAAAAAAAGAAATCGAAGCACTTGGAAGAAAATGCCTGCTGTATCAAGTAGATTTAGTTGATCAAGCTGCGGTTGAAACCATGGTTTCCGATGCAGTGAATAAACTTGGGAAAATTGATACGCTTGTTTCGAGCGCAGTTTTTAGTGATCGCGAAATGTTCCATGTTGCAGACATGAAAGGTTTCCACAAAACCATCGATGTCACCATGTGGGGCGCTTTTCATGCCCTAAGAGCATGCACCAACCAAATGCTAAAAAAAGGCAACGGCGGCAATGTCGTGATTGTAAGCTCGCCCCATGCCGTGGTGCCCTACCCTTCCTGCATGGCCTACAATATGGCCAAGGCAGGATTAGACATGATGGCAAAAACAGCGGCTATTGAACTGATAAAACACAACATCCGGGTTAACATTGTTTACCCAGGTTGGACCGATACACCTGGCGAGCGCAAATTCTTCGCAGAAGATACCTTGCAAAAAGCAGGCTCATTCCTGCCCATGGGAAGATTGGCGCAACCCGAAGAAATCGCCCGAGGCATCGTATTCCTCTCCGATCCAGATTCCGCATACATCACCGGTAGTTTGCTGACCATCGATGGGGGCGGGATGCTACCTTGGTGGTCAAAGCGAGGCACCGGGGATTTTTAGCGCCCATCTTTTATTGTGTTAATTTGCCCAATTTGTTACCGTGACCATTGATGAGTCTATTATTAGGGTATACCTGTTGAATTTCTCTGGAGAGTCTATCATGTTCAAAAGATCACTGGCGATGGCGTTTTTCGCCTCTTTTTTAAGCTGTCTTCTTTTCTCTTCCGCTATCAAATCGATCGCTGCTGAAAATCTTGTAAAAACCGAATGTGCAATTGATTGGATTCCCAAAAGCACCACAGCCTTCGGCATCATGCTAAAAAACAAGGAGCAACTCGACCTTGTTTTAAAGAGCAAAGCATTCAAAAAACTCGCAGAACTTGGCGCAACCAAGATGTTGATTGAAAAGTTTAATGAAGGATACATGGGCAATCTTCAAGAAGATGAAAAAAAACAATTCAATCTGATACTTGCAACTGCTGGCCAGCTTTTTTCTCATGAAGTTGTTTTAGCAACCGGACCCAATGCTCCTACATCACTTGGAACAATCATTAGTGCTTTAACAGCAGGCCAAATGGCACCACTTACCCTTATTATGCAGGGTAATTTCGATCAAGATGCAATTAGCAAAGCTCAGGGAGAAAGCATCATTCAAGCCTTGGTTGAATCTTCTGATGATCTTAAAGTTCCAGAACTTTTATTCGCATTCAAATTAAAGGATAAAAAAATAGGCGAAGATATTATGAAAAAACTGGAAGACAAACTTCCAATGATCGAAGCTGCTGAGCCTAAATTTAAAGGCGCTGCAAAAAAAGAAAAACTATTAGGCACAGACTTCCTCACCCTAAAACTTAAAGGAAGCATGTTTCCTATCAAAGAAATCGATCAAATCCCAGGCGTTGATGAAGATCAGCTTAAAGAGTTTAAGTCCGACCTTTCAAAGCTGACTTTTGCTGCAGCCATCGGCATTAAGGGCGACTATCTTATTGCGACAATTGGACCTGATTTGACGTATCTTTCTAGTATTGGTAAGGGTGAATCGATAGCTTCCATAAAAGAAATGGAACCTCTTGCAAAGCATGCAGGCAAGAACATTCTTGGGCTTCAATACTATAGCAAAGAATTTCTGGAAACCGCCCAAAGCTATGGATCCGACCCTGAAGAAGCAAGCGATCAAATCAAGGAAATGCTTGAAGGAGCAAACCTACCCAAAGATATTTCAAAACGGATAGAAAAAGATGTGGATGCCCTGACCAAAGAAGCTTTCGAGTTCCTGCCTAAAATTGGTGCCCGGGTTGGCGTTACTTTCTTAAGCGACAAAGGTTGCGAATCAGCCAATTATGATTTCAGTTCCAATATGCCCATTGATGGTTCAAAACCATTGGGCTTGCTGCAAAACTTTGGTGGCAGTCCTATCTTTGCAGCGGTGCTTCGAGGCAAAGATGTTGAAAAAACTTGGAACTTCTCTGCCAAGTGGGGTGCGATTGCCTACAGTTACTTCACTGAATTCGCAATCCCCAATGTTCCTGCTGATCAAAAAGAGCAGGTAACTACATTCCTTAAAAAGCTTGAACCAACGATTGCCAAACTTGCGAAAATCACTGCATCGGATTTCATTCCTGCTACAAAAGATGCCCAAATAGCTTTTGTTCTTGATGGCAAACTAGGCAGCAAGCAATGGAGCGCAATGCTTCCAAAATCTAAAAAGGATCTTTTTGTTCCTGAGCCTGCCTTTATTCTTGGCATTAACGATGCAGCAAAATTTGCTACAGCCTTGAAAGGTTACCGCGAGGGAATCAATCAAATCATCAAGGATGCTGCAGGGTTTGACCCCACAGGAACTCTTGCTGCAATAAAGATTCCAGCACCCGAAGAAAAGACTTTAAAAGAAGGAAAAGCTTACTACTATCCAATCCCTATGCTGGAAGATATCACCAAGAAACTTCAACCCGCAGCAGTGGTAGGGCCGAATTTTTCTGCAATCACTTTCTCGTTTGAACATGCAGAAAGATTGCTGAATAAAACTCCATTAACTTCTGAAGTTGCAAAACTTGCCAGCATTGAAAAAAACCTCGCTGGGTTTTGTATTTTCGATAACACCGCCCTGATGACAATGCTTAATCCATGGGTCGAATTTGGTTTTGAAATGATGCCCCCGGGCATTGATGAAGCCTTTAGTGTAAAAAAACAGGTCAAAACCTTCTTTGAAGTTCTTGGAACCTGCAAAGGAACCGTCTGCACTACCTTCATGGAAGATGGCATCTGGGTTAACCATTCCATTTCGGTTTGGAAAGACTTGGAATAATCTGACTTGGCTTAAGCAAAGGCTCCATGCTTAATTGCATGGGGCCTTTTATTTTTTAAATTGTGCCTGCAGCCATTCTTCTATTTCTTCGATATGTTTTTGTGGTTCAGGTTCAAATTCGAAGGTGTGATGCGCCTCAGGGTACTCTTTAACGGTTAAGGAACCCGAGGCAAAGCGTTTGACAAATGCAATCGTCTTTTCATTGTCAATAATTTTGTCCTGCCCTGCAATTAGCAACAGAATGGGCTTGCTGATTTTCGTTCTAAAAATTCGCAGATAAAAATCGAGTCTTACACTATCTAAAAGAAATCTCGCAGTTGCCTTCCTTAATGCAAGTGGATCTTCTTTTAAAAATTTTTGAGCAGCAGGGTTCGAGGTAAAAAGTTCTGGGTCGTTGAGTGGGATATTAAAAAGTCTGCGAGGGGAAAACAAACTTCCCAAGGCGATGAAAAATCGTTCCTTGCGGGTGGGATGAACCTTGGGGCAAAAACCTGGCGCAAGGAGTATGAACCCATCCACCAAATTCGCCATGCGGATTTCCAACCCAAATGCAATCTTCCCGCCCCAAGATATCGCCCCAAGAATCAAAGGCGTTGCACCCGCGATTTCTTTTCTTTGATACTGCAGAAATTCCTTAAGATCATCCAGCAAAGTACGAAAAGAGGGACTATCCCCTCTTGATACTTCATTCAAGCCACTGCCTCGCCTATCTAAAAATAATACCCTGTAGCCTGCTTGTGCGAATTTCTTGCATGAAGTTTCATACCAACCACCATGGCTTTGAATTCCATGAATAAAAACTATCGTGCCCTTGATAATTCCTACGGGGTAAAAATGACGGTAATGAAGTTTGTACCCTCCCGAAGTAATGAAAGATGATATTTCAAAAGGAGTATCAACCACGGAGTATCTCCTGCCTGATCGAAACCCTGGCCAATGCTTTTTCATCCATCACAATTCCCAAACCATGGCCTGTGATCGCAGGGGCGACTCCACCCCAACCAAAAGTAATATCTCTTTTGGAAAGATTCTCCTTCACCAAATGCTTGTCGTAAGATCCCTCAAGATAACGGATATCACAAACAGAGCAGGCAAAGTGTCTACCTGCTGAAGAAAGAATTGCAGTCTCGCCCACTTGGCAACCTAGTTGATATTTTATGCCATGCCTGCGGGCATATTGCGCCAGCCTTAACGAAGGAATGAATCCACCGCATTTTGAAAGCCTGATATTAAAATAATCGCATGCCTCATGTTCAACTGCGCGCTCTGCATCAATCATAGAGCAAAGAGATTCATCTAGCATAATGGGGGTACGAACTTGTGTGCGTACTTTTTTCAACTGATAAACCTGTTCATGGGGCACGGGTTGTTCCATGCAGGTGATTCCCGCAGGTTCTAATTCTTGAATGCGCTGAGCAGCTTCATCAATAGACCAAGCCTCATTGGCATCAGCCCTGATATCTATCTTCTTCCCGAGCCATTTTCGAATCTGCAATATTCGCTTGGCATCATCGTAACCTGCAATACCCACCTTGACCTTCATTTGCTTGAAACCATAAAGACTGTAAAGCAGCGAGGCGACTTTCATTTTCAAACCGGATGCAGAGGTTATCGCCCCACTATAACGAACCTTATTCACCGGCTTGAAGAGATCACCCGCAAGCAACTTGGTAACCGAAGAGAGTGGCTCCTTGAACTTTTTCCCGTAGGCATCGAGGACTGCAATTTCCAAAGCACAGCGGGCAGCATTGGCGCTGCATTTGCGATCATCCTCTGGGGCAGTGGGCAAGTGCAATCTTTCAGCCATCTGTACGGCCTGAAAGAAATCAGAGCAATGTTCAAGTTGAGAAGGAATCTGGGAGTTACGCAGAATCTCCATGGAAGAATCAATGGTTTCGCCCGTGACATAATCTCTGGGCAGGCCTTCGCCAAAGCCGGTTGTTCCATCTTCCAAAGTACAACGTACAAGAATATTGTCGGTATCGGTTCGGGCATGCGAGGCATGCTTAATCACGCGCTTTAAAGGAATACGAACATGGCTAATTGAAACTTCCGATATTTTCACAAGACCCTCATAAAATAGCAAATCGACTTGATCAGATCATATTATTGCAAATCAAGTTCCTTGTCATCACAAAGATAAGAGGGAATTCATTTGCGGAATTTTGGATATTAAGCTAGATTTAATAGAGGTTCTGGGAACTAGACAACAATGGAGGGATTTTCCTTATGTCTTTTTCACCTTCTACAACAGCTTCTTCTGCAGGGATTGCGCTTAGAAGTTGCCCTTTTTCGGCTTTACGCGATGTAGTTTTAGAAGAAATCGGCGAACGCGTCATCATTCATGGCACCGTTAACAGTTATTATTTAAAACAGATTGCTCAAGAAGCAATCATCCCAGCACTTGCTGGAAGAAGCCTGGAAAATCAAATCCGGGTTATCAAAGAAAAAGCAGGTTAGAAATCCAATTGCATGCCCGCAGTTACACCATTGATGATCAAATTGCTGGTGCTGTACTGGAATGCTGGTATTTGCAATGTTTGGTTTGCGGATTGGGTCTGATTATTTGCAGTATAATTCAGATTGTTGCT
>CAJCCR010000008.1 GCA_903960945.1 uncultured Planctomycetaceae bacterium | reverse complement strand
GAATGCGTTGCAGTTTTAGATCGAGAGATTTGGCGTTCACTCTTCATCGTCCTCGGTCAAGAAGTCATCGCCTAGTTTAAGGGCTTGTCTTTTTTGCTCAAAGAATTTAGCTGCAGATTCAGCATCTTTAAAGCGTTTTTCCTTAATATCAGAATCCATGGAGTCAGTTTCAGGAAAGGTCACGGAAAAAATATTTTCATCAAGGCGGGTGATATCAAGGCCACCACCAATGCTAATGTTGTAGCCTGGTGCAAGGGAAACAATGGCTGCGATAAGTTTAATATCTTCCATGGTTAATACTTCCGGGAGGGTTGCCAGGCCGATCTGGGGAGAATCTTGCCCTGTGGATTACTTTGTGGGTTAATAGGAGAAGAAGCACCAATCGCAACGGAGTTTGGATTCGCAATGCGAGCTTCAACTTGATCAATGATTTCGCGCAAAAGTTTACCCGATTGCTGAATACCAATTCTTTCTTTGGGTGTTAAAGCAAGTTCAAAAAGTTTGCGAACTCCGCCACACCCGACTTCGGTGGGAACACTTAGGCAAACATCATGCACACCATAAAGGCCATTTTGCAATGAACTTACAGGCAGAATTTTCCTGCTATCAAGAATGATGGATTGCACCACTTCAGCAATGGAAACCCCGACAGCAAACCCTGATCCGCCCTTCAGCTTGATCATGGTTGCGCCTGCGGTTTTTGTTTCTTCAAATGCATCCTTCATCAGTTGAGGATTACAACCGGGGAATTGTTCTAAAGGCAAACCTGCCACGGTTGCGCTTGACCAGATGGGCACCATGCTATCGCCATGCTCGCCTAGAAGCAGTGCTTGAACTTGGGTTGGTGCAACTTGAAGTCGCTTTGCAATATGGCTGCGGAAGCGAGCTGTATCAAGAACAGTGCCCAGGCCCATGATGCGTTTGGGATCCAAGCCTGAAAGTTTACCTGCAAGGTAGGTAAGAATATCTACAGGGTTGCTAACCACGACAAGGTGGGTGTTTTCTTTAATACCAGCGGCTTTGGCCTGCTGCAAAAGATTGAGAAAAAGATCGACATTACGATTGATGAGATCGAGCCTGCTTTCATCGGGTTTTCGACGAAGGCCGGCAGTGATCACAATAATATTGCTGGTGGAAACATCTTCCATGGTTCCTGCGGTGATGCGTTGATCTGCAACGAGGCAAGAGCCTTGTAGAAGATCGAGTGCCACACCTTGGGCAACATCCTTGTTGGCATCAATGATACAGATATGGCTTGCGGCTCTGCCAAATTGAAGAGCATAAGCAGCCATGCTTCCGACCAATCCGCCGCCGCCAATAATACTTACCTTCATGACAAATCTCTCCAGAAAACTGTTTATGATTTAGGTTGTTCGGGCTCGGTATTTTGAGAATCAGGTTGTGATGCAGAGTTCTCGGTTGATTGAAGTTCTTCTAGTTTCTTCTTGCCACGCTGCACCGCAAAAACACCAATGCGGGTAAGCACGATGGTCATGCCAGCAAGCCAGAAAACAGCAAGAACAATCTTAATGGGGATACTGTAATATTCCCAATTGCCTTCCTTAATACCTTGCGCAAGAAGAATACCGGTTGTAATAACAGTGGCAGCAACCAGAATAATAAGGCTAAGCGCTGTAAAGAAACCGGTTTTATCTTTCTTGAAGCTAAACATTTAAAATCTCACAGAGTTAGATGTAGGCACTGAAAACAAGGGCCCTACTTAAGCGTGGGAACCTTTCAATGCAGCCATCACCTGATCCGTGATTTTTTTCACGAGTGCATCAATATCAAGGTTGTTATTACCTGGCGAAGATTTCGCATTAATCCAAGCATCTTGTTCAGCAACAGGGAAAGCAACATGTTCAGGATGGAATTTGGTGTAACCTTCGTTGAAGCAGTTTTCCCCACGCAGTTCGCAATTGCTATTCTTGAATCGAACATCGTCGTAACCAAGTTTCTTTTTCAATTCAAGTAACTCGGAGGTTTCTTTTTCGGTGAAGTAATTAACCCTACCCAACTGCCTGGAAAGAATAAGGATCCTACAATAGGCATCGATGATTTCAGTATTGAAATAGGCTTTTTCAAGATCGGGGCCAAAGGTGATGGTGCCATGGTTTGCAAGTAGGATGGTATTGCAATCCTTGACATAAGGAATGATGGAGTCTGCAAACTTCTGGCCACCTGGGGTTACATAAATCGCAGTAGGAACTTCACCCAAAAACACTTCGACTTCAGGAAGAATGGCTTTTGGAATAGGTTCGTGGGCAACTGCAAAAGCAGTAGCATGAGGCGGATGACAATGCACCACACCATTTACATCTGGGCGGTTCTTATAAACCGAAAGATGCAAAAGGATTTCGCTGGAGCGCTTGCGAATACCGGAAATCTGCTTGCCTTCGTAATCCACCTTGCAAATATCTTCAGGCTTCATGTAACCCTTCGATACCATGGTGGGGGTGCAAAGTAATTCTTTATCGTTTAAGCGAATAGAGATATTGCCATCGTTAGCGGCGGCAAAACCCTTGCTGTAAACCCTGCGACCGATCTCGCAGATTGATTCCTTCAGTTTGTATTCATTTGTGTACATGATAATTCCTTACTCCGGTTTAATTAACAACTGTTTGAACTAACTCTTGGGAACGATTTCTAACTGATCTATCAACAACGCAGCATACGCATCGACAGGCTTTTTAATCGGATGAAAAGGCGCTGCAGCCTCTCCCCCTTCACTAAAGCCGATTTTTGATCCAAGACCCGCGCCTAAATTATCGAATATCACCAAGTCTTCGCCATCCCCCTTACCATCGGCACGAAGGGCGTCGAGGCTATAGGGAACCCCGATAATCCAACGAGATCCAACCAGCAAAGGGTGAACTCGCGACAATGTTAGCGATCCTATGACCTCAGCTACGCGCATCGAGTCTCTCCAATAGGGTCTGCGAAACTTCAGGGCATCCTTTATTATTCATCATCAAAAGAATCACCTGCCTGATTTCGAAATAAGTACGGCCCGGCATTTCCACCACCATCATATTTGCGCCCAAACTTGCACAGGCCCTTTTCGCCTGCATCATGTTGTTTACCGCAGCGGCCCGAATTCCAACCAGTTTATTCGCAGCACAAGCTGCAGCTTCGGGCTCTCTGCAAAACAAGACCGCACTTTTCATAACTCCGCTTGCAACCATTTCACCAGCGGTTTTTCCCAATAACATCGAGCCAATGCCCTGCTGCATTTGCAATGCATTAAGCGTAAAGCCTTCCTTACCCAATGCCAGAACTACTGTTGCAACTTGCGGGTACAAGCCATCAGAACCATATCCGATGCTTGTTTCTTTTTTGGTTTCTCTACGCACCAGAGAAACACCCAGCCTTTTAATTTCGTCACGCGCACAAGGGGTCAGCACTACTTTATCTGCAACAATCAACTCACGCAGATTGGGCCCAAGGCGCTGTAAATCATTTAGCGCAAGCACTGTTCCAGGCCATTCATGCACTGGGTTACTCATCAATCACACAACCCCATGACCATCCAACGCACAGGCGAATCTTTGCGCTTCATGATATCTCTTACTGCGCCACCTTCGCTTGTGATGATCACATTCGAACCAGCCGCTGAACCAAGATGATCAATTGCAAGTATTGGCTCGCCATCTGCTTTGCCATCTATTTGCAAAGGTTGAATCAGCGCAAGTTTCCAGCCTTTAAGGCTGTCATGCTTCATGGTTGCAGTTGCAGTTCCTACCACTGTGCCAATTTGCATCTTTGTTTCCTAGATAACACGCATCGAACCAACCGTGGTCGAGCGTCGTTGCCTTGTAAAAGTTAGTGGGGTGGTAATCCCTTCGCCTGTTGGTGTTGCAATACTGAAACTAACATACCCTTCCCCGCCAATACCCAACCCAGCAACGCTGGCACCATTCTGAATGTAAAGAGTGGTATCCATTTCACGGCCCATGCGGGTAATGGTTTCCACATTGCGCGAATGAATGACGCTGGTGTGCTTGTAGCCATGCTCATGCTTCTTCGCCAATTCAATCGCAGAATCAACATCCCTAGTTTTAACAAAGGGAACAAAAGTCATCATTTGTTCGGTGGGAACAAAAGGGTTGGATTCATCGGTTTCGCCATAAAGCAACTCGGTATCCAAAGGAATCGAAAGGCCGATCTTTGCAGCTAAGAAAGCTGCATCCTGCCCGATAAATTCCTTCGTAGGAACCATGTACTTCTTATCTTCCGAGGGGCTAAAGGCTATTTTGGTAAGTGCATCAACTTGCGCAGCATTCAACCTTACTGCTTTATGCCTGCTCATTGCTTCCATCAATTCTTCGAAGATGGCAGCAACTGCGAACACTTCTTTTTCGCCAATACAAAGCAGATTATTATCGTAAGCTGCGCCTGCAATGATGCAACGGGCTGCGTTATCAATGTCTGCGGTTTCATCAACCACCACAGGAGGATTGCCAGGGCCAGCAACAACGGCACGCTTAGGGCTTCGTAAAGCAGCTCTGCCTACAGCAGGCCCGCCGGTGACGCACAACATCCGAACATCGCGGTGATCAAAAATCGCCTGCGCTGTTTCCAAAGTAGGTTTGTCAATGATGGTAATGAGGTTGTCAATTCCTATCGCAGCACGAATCGCCTGGTTGAAAAGCTTCACACCTTTGCAAGCGATTTTCACACCGGAAGGATGCGCATTAACTATTAAAGAATTACCAGAGGCAAGCATGTTGATTGCATTGCAAGCAAGCGTGGGAAGCGAATGAGTAACAGGGGTGATTGCCCCGATGACGCCAAAGGGAGCGTATTCTTGGAGGGTGATACCGTTCTCGCCAGAGAAGACATCGGTTTTCAAAAACTCGACGCCAGGGATGCGATCAGCGATGAGTTTAAGCTTTTCGATTTTATGAGGGAGCCTGCCGATTTTTGTTTCTTCCATTTCTTCACGGCCTAGCTCATCCGCCCTTTCGAGGCAGATTTTGCGAATGCAGGCCAGTGCTTTTCTGCGGTCTTCAAGGCCCCTTCGTTCAAAGGCGCGTTGTGCTGCAACGGAGGCTGCAACTGCAGATTCAACATCACTGAAGATGCCATCAGAGCCTGCTTTTACAGCAGATGCGGATGAACCTGAGGGTGCGCTGATTTGCGCCAGCACTCGTTGCACTACACTTCTTACCAGATCATCAGTTACTTGCATGAAGTTCCCCTTTTTGAATCATCCTGATCAATTTGATCTTTAACCATTATTACCATTGGCACTGAAAACTATTTTGTTATGCACGCTAACCGTGTCGATGATCCCAATGATGGTGGCATCGACTGGAAGTTTTTCGGTTTCAGGGGTAAGCCTAGCGCTAGACCCCTGAACAATAAGAACCATTTCATCAAGGCCGGCGCCCACGGTATCAACCACGACAAAGCTGCGCCCGGTGCCTATGAGTTTATCGCGGTTGGCAGGATCAACACGCAGAGGTTCAACGATGAGCAACTTGTGCCCGATCATAGAAGATACCTTCTGGGAAGAAACCACCGAACCTGTGACGCGTGCCACGAACATGATAAAACTCCTTATTTGAGCCGGGCTTCAATCACTTGTAGGATTTCTTTATTATCGGGGAAGCGATTTTGATCCCACTTACTGAAGATCTTTTCGTCATCCAGTTCGACATCAAAAACCCCGCCCGAACCTGTCTTCTGGTTCACTGTTACTTTGTCTGGAAAAGCCTTTTGGATTGCTCCCGCCAAACTGGCGGAAAAATTCCTGTACCCTCAAGAGGTGCAGTAGGTGATGTTTACTATCATGAAAAATCTCCTTTACTTTGATTTCAAAAGATCCCGAGTCTGCCTAGCAACTACTAACTCTTCGTTCGTAGGCATGATCCAAATCTGAACTTTACTATCCGCAGTTTGCAGTGTGGTTTCACCCTTGGCGCTTTTATTCTTCGCCTCATCCAGATGAATGCCAAACCATCCGAGGTTGGCGCAAACACCCGATCTTGTGACCGAAGAATTTTCACCAATGCCCCCGGTGAAAACGATGGCATCCACTCCGCCAAGCAAAACCATATACGCACCCAGATAATGCCTTATCGATGCGATGAACACATCGAGCGCTACTTGTGATCTAGCATCACCTTCCAAAGCAGCTTGCTCTAAATCACGCATGTCTTTCTTGCCACCAGAAAGACCCAGAAGGCCGCTATGGTTGGCGAGAATATCCAGAATCTCTTCAATTGATTTTCCTGTTTCTCGCAAGAGTACAGGCAGGGCAAAGATATCGAAATCGCCCACACGATTGTTGTGAGGCAACCCAGATTGCGGGCTCATCCCAAGGCTGTTCGCCCTGGATTTTCCTTCGCTTATAGCACACACAGAATTCGATCCACCTAAATGAAAAGAAATAATCTTTGCATTCGGGTTTTTCAATAACTCCGCAGTACGCATTGCGATGTATCGATGGCTCGCTCCATGAAAACCCCATTTCTTAACACCATGCTTCTCTATCCATTCATGGGGAATGGCATAAGAACGCTCTGCTGCTGAAATGGTTTCATGAAACCCTGTTTCAAAAGAAGCAACCAAAGGTATCTGAGGCAACTTCGAAGCCAGCAATCGCATCGCATTGATATAAGGTGGATTATGAGCAGGAGCCACATCGGCGTAAGCCTGCATGGCTGCCAGCACTCTTTCATCCACGCGTTGCGCACCACTGACATCCTTGGCATGAACCGCCTTGAAACCGATCGCTGCCAGTTCGCTCGGATCCTTCAAGCAACCCCGTTGGGAAAGCTGCTCTAGGCAAAGCGTAACAGCCGCGGCATGATCCTTTGCCACAATCTCGGCATCGGCACGGGTTCCACCAGATTCAACAAAGCAAGGAGACACAGGTGCGCCGATTCTCTCGACGCCTCCTCGTGCCAGCAGCTTTTCCCCGTCCATATCAAACAGACGGTACTTGAAGCTGGTGCTACCAAGGTTTGCCACCAGTATCTTCATCAAGAAGCCCCTTTACTTGCCTAGAAAGAATTCAAGGACATCTTTTTCTGGCCTTGGAATAACATGCGCACTTACCAACTCGCCATTGGCGGTCGCAGCTTGTGCACCTGCATCAACCGCAGCACGAACCGAGCCCACATCGCCACGCACAAATGTGCATACAAATGCGTTCCCAATCTGTACCTGGCCTGCAAGGGTTATGTTTGCAGCCTTCAACATTGCATCGGTGCTTGCCACTGCTGCAATGTATCCTTTGGTTTCCACCATGCCGAGGGCTTCGGCTTGTCCACGAGTCGCTACTGTTGCCATTTCTTTTTCCTCCGTTTCATTAATGGTTAGGGTTTAGCTATTTGCTTTTCGTTCAGGAATCAGGGTACTGATATCTTCGTGTGGTCTTGGAATTACTTGAACTCCAACGACTTCACCAACCCTGCTGGCAGCAGCGGCGCCTGCGTCTATCGCAGCTTTTACTGCTGCAACATCGCCCACTACCATTGCGGTTACTAAACCGCTGCCAATTTTTGTCCAACCTACCAACTTCACATTCGCTGCCTTCAGCATTGTGTCGCTAGCTTCGATCAAAGGGACCATGCCACGGGTTTCAATCATCCCGAGGGCTTCCATGTTTACTGCCATCGTTCTTTCTCCATTACTCGATTTGCCTTCTGTCCGTCACGCCCGGACAAAAAACTTATCGAAACAGTTCAAACCCGGTTGCCCGGGCATAATTACACGCGTTACCTTCATCGGTATCGATATGCACTTCCAACTTGATGGCGTTACCCACCCTGCAAAGAAGTTTTTCGAAAACCACGGCACAATCGCTTGTCACGCGCAAATTAAGGCGATCGCCGTCTTTGACTTGATAAAAACTGGCATCCGCAGGGCTCATGTGAACATGGCGTTCATGGCGGATAACCCCCTTGGGAAGATGAATCATTCCAGCAGGGCCGAGTAAGTAGCAACCTGGGCTGTCATTAATGTCGCCACTTTTTCTTACAGGGATATCTAGGCCAAGTTGCACAGCATCAGTGAAGGCCAGTTCTACCTGGCTATGATCTCTGCAAGGGCCAAGAATCCGAAGGTTGGTGATCATGCGGTGCCTTGGCCCGATGATGGTTACGGTTTCTTCTGCTGCAAAGAACCCATCCTGATACAGGGTTTTAAACACCTTTAGTTTGTGGCCTTTGCCAAAAAGCCTTTCAAGATCTTCCTGAGTTACGTGGGCATGGCGCGCAGAAACATTTACCAATAAAGGGTTAGGCTGACCGGGGACTGTTGGTTTAGTAGGATTATTACCTAACTGATTAACTACAGCTTCACGAACCAATTGCTCGATGCGATTGCGATCAAGGCCCATCAGGTTATTTTTAAGCATATTGGAACTCATCTGCCAAACTCCTCGAGATCACCCGCAATAAGAAGGCGGGCGCCTGTTTGCGCCAGCATTGATTTTTTTCTGTCTTCAAGCTTGCGATCGATAACTAAAAGATCGATTTCAGACCACTCGCAAAGAAACGCCAGAGCAGGTCGCCCGACCTTAGTATGGTCTGCAAGCAGAACCACTTCATCGGCACAGCGCATCATTGCCCGCTCGGTTTCGACCAAAAGCAAATTGCTGTTGAACAAGCCACGCTCGGTCAACCCGCTAACACTAAGCAAAGTCTGGTGTACATGAAGATCTTGCATCATGCGCACAGTAAAGGGCCCAAGAGCTACGCCCGTTTTGGGGTAGATGTACCCGCCCAGTAATACGAGATCGGTTTCCCGACTGCCTGCCAGCAATGCTGCTATGGGCAAACTGTTGGTAACCACTTGGATCGATCTGCCAAGAAGCAGGCGAGCAGCTTCTAAAGTAGTGGTGCCCCCATCCAAAAGAACAGTATCACCATCGCAAATGCGACTAACCGCGGCTCGGGCAATGGCCCTTTTTTCTTCGAGCTGGGCGTCAATGCGCTCTTCAAGGGCAGGAAAACTAGATCCATCACCTACAAAGATTGCCCCACCGTGAGTGCGCTTGAGGTTGCCCTGCTGGTGCCAAAATTCGAGATCGCGTCTGACAGTCGACTCGGAAACTTGAATTTCCAAGGCGAGATCAGCCAAGGTCGCAAACCCCTTGGTGCTGACCAAGTCTAAAACGCGCTGTCTTCGTTCTTCGGCAATCACACTCGACTCCTGACAGTTACTGAAAGCTATTGGCAGATAGCTTCCAAGTTATTTCAATTTATGACAAACACTATCCCCTAGTCAAGCTAGTTATCCTAAATTTCGTCATTATTCTTCCAAAACATTGCTCAAACCTATTTCTTTATCTGTTTTTCTCCATTCGACGCCCTTTATCTTCCCTAGTCTCCTTCTTGAGATTAAACTGGTAACGGTTGTATCGATCACATAAGGAAAACCCCCGTCATGGATAAAAACTCAGGCCTCGTTTTTGTTTACAATGCCGACAGAGGGTTCTTTAATATGATGGCGGATATCTCGCATAAGGTGCTTTCCCCAAGTACCTATCCTTGCAATCTTTGCGCGCTTACCCATGGTGCGTTTTCAATACGCAAGGAATGGCGCGACTTCTTAGCCAAAATAAAGCCCCCTCTCACCTTCCTGCACCGGGATGAATTTCGCAAAGAATTCAAGCTTGAAGACGAACTTCCAGCCAATTACATCAAAGACCTCCGCACTGAGGAACTCAGACCGTTCATAGATGCCACCACTCTTAAAACTCTTACCGGCCTTGAAGATCTAAAACATATGATCAGCGACAAATTAACCTTGG
>CAJCCR010000007.1 GCA_903960945.1 uncultured Planctomycetaceae bacterium | reverse complement strand
TGAAAAATAGAAACCCGGGCTAGCGAAGCGAAGGGCCCTTTTCCCGGAGGGAAGAGGGTTGGGAGTTGGGGGAAGAAAAGAAAAAGAAAAAGAAAGCAAAAGCAAAAGCAAAAGCAAAAGAGAAAGTGTGACTGTAAGAGCAAGGAAACAAAAGAAAGCCCTGTTACATTTAAATCACAAACAGATCCACATATTCATTCACGGGCATAGCTTCCAATGCTTTCTGATCAAGCGATACTTTTAGAATTTGTTGTTGCTGCCTTGTAGGGAACTGCCTTGCGAGGTTGATTTTAAACTTTTCTTCCAAGAGGGGTATACCCTCTGCACGTCTGCGGGAATGGCCGATGGGGTATTCAACAATGACTTCGTCAAGTTTGCTGCCATCGTTGAACTCGATGGTAAGTGCGTTGGCTATAGAGCGTTTGTTTGGGTCGTGGTAATCCTTGGTGAAGGCTGGATCTTCGGTGCAATTGATTTTGTCTCGGAGGGAATCGATTCGGTGGTCGGATGCGATGTTATCTTCGTAGTCGTTTGCAGTTAAACGACCAAAGATCAGGGGCACTGCAACCATGTATTGAATACAGTGATCGCGATCTGCGGGGTTATTTAGTGGGCCTTTCTTATCGATGATACGGATGCATGCTTCGTGGGTGCGGATGGCGATTTGTTTGATGTCGCCAACGGTTTTGCCTGCGCTTAGCATTTTTGCATGCAGGGTCATCGCAGCTTCAACTGCGGTTTGCGAGTGGAATTCTGCAGGGAACGAGATTTTGAACAGGACATTTTCCATCACATAGGAAGCGTAAGGCCGTTGGAATTTGAACTTGTTGCCTTTGAAACTGACATCGTAAAAGCCCCAGGTCTTGGCGGATAAAGCGGAGGGGTAACCCATCTCGCCTGTTTTTGCGATTAGTGCGAGTTTTACCGCACGCGAAGTAGCATCGCCAGCCGCCCAAGATTTTCTGCTGCCCGTATTGGGGCTATGGCGATAAGTACGAAGCGATTGGCCATCCACCCAAGCGAGGGAAACAGCATTTAAAATTTCATCACGAGAAAGGCCCATCAATTGCGCAACAGTTGCAGTGGATGCAACCTTGACCAAAATCACATGATCTAGGCCGACTTTATTGAAGGAGTTTTCGAGTGCCAAGCATCCTTGGATTTCATGCGCCTTGATCATTGCGGTAAGAACATCTCTCATGGTTATGGGTGGTTTGCCCAATGCCAATGCGTTACGAGAAAGCCAATCCGCGGTTGCGAGAATGCCTCCGAGGTTGTCTGAAGGATGGCCCCATTCCGCAGCGAGCCAAGTATCGTTGAAGTCGAGCCAGCGGATCATAGCGCCAATGTTGAAGGCGGCCTGTACCGGGTCGAGTTGGAATTGTGTACCGGGAACTTTTGCGCCGTTGGGTACGATGGTGCCGGGTACGATTGGCCCAAGTAGCTTCCCGCAGGCAGGGTATTGCAATGCTTCTAGACCGCAACCCAGCGTATCAATCAGGCAATTGCGAGCAGTGTTGTAGGCGACTTCAGACCTGACATGGTAGTTCATCACATAATCAACGATGTCGATGATTTCGTGGTCGAACTCCTGGCGGATGTTAGATATATGCGCAGACATATTGTTTCTCTTTACTTTGAGTTATCGTTTTTCGATCGGTATAAAAGCCTTGTCCTCAGGCCCGACATAGTTTGCGCTGGGGCGGATGATCTTGTTATCGATTCGTTGTTCGATCACATGGGCGCTCCAACCCGAGGTTCGTGCGATCACAAACAACGGTGTGAACATTGCAGTGGGTATTCCCATGATGTGGTAGGCAACCGCAGAAAACCAATCGAGGTTGGGGAACATCTTCTTGATATCCCACATTACAGTTTCTAATCTTTCTGCGATTTCAAACATTTGCATCGAGCCCGCTTCTTGCGAAAGAGTGCGTGCAACCTCTTTGATCACTTTGTTGCGTGGATCGGAAATGGTATAAACCGGATGGCCAAACCCTATGACTACTTCTTTATTTGCAACCCGAGCCTTGATGTCGGCTTCTGCCTCATTTGCATTGGTGTAGCGCTGTTGAATCTCTAAAGCGACTTCGTTGGCACCGCCATGCTTTGGCCCTCTTAGTGCGCCAATGCCCCCGGTGATCGCAGAATAAATATCTGAACCTGTTCCTGCGATAACCCTGGTGGTGAAGGTAGATGCATTGAACTCATGTTCTGCGTATAAAATCAAGCTGGTGTGCATAGCTTTGATCCATGAAGCACTGGGCTTGGTGCCATGTAATAGGTGCAAGAAATGCGCGCCTATGGAGTCATCATCGGTTTCGACTTCGATGCGTTTGCCGTTATGCGAGTAGTGATACCAGTAAAGCAGCATGGAAGAAAAAGAAGCCATTAGCCGGTCTGCGATATCGCGAGCACCTGGTTGGTTATGATCATTTTTTTCGGGCAGCACACAACCCAGAACCGAAGCCCCGGTGCGCATTACATCCATCGGATGGGCGTTTGCGGGCAATGCTTCGAGCGCTTGTTTTAATGCCGAGGGCAACCCACGCAGCGACTTTAGTTTTGTTTTGTAGCTTTGTAGTTCTGACCGATTGGGTAGTTTGCCATGCACGAGAAGATGGGCGATTTCTTCGAACTCGCAGGTGTTTGCGACATCAAGGATGTTGTAGCCACGGTAGTGTAAATCGTTGCCTGCCTTGCCTACCGAGCATAATGCGGTGTTGCCCGCAGCGACCCCCGAAAGGGCTACGGATTTCTTGGGTTTGAAAGCGACAGGTTCAGCAGTTGACATGAGAACTCCAAAAGATAGATATTAAGATAAATAGGGTGTTTATTATGCTTTTAAGGTTACTTGGGCTTCTCTTTGTTCTTGGCGAATAGCTCATCGAGTTTTTGTTCATAGCCCAGATAACCTAGGTATTCATACAATTCCATACGCGACTGCATGCTGGGGACAACGCTTTTTTGCGTGCCCTCTGTTCTTAAGGTCTTGTAGAAGTTAAGCGCAGCGGCATTCATCGCACGATAAGCACCGCAACAATAAAGAGCGATATCAACACTAGCTTCACGCAGTTGATCAAGCGTAAAGAATGGGGTGGCTCCAAACTCGGTCAGGTTTGCAAGAATGGGCACCTTCACTGCGGTACGAAACTGTTTGTACATTGAAAGCTCGGTGATGGCTTCTGGGAAAATCATATCAGCCCCTGCATCTACATAGGCGCATGCCCGATCGATCGCTGCATTCAAACCTTCAACTGCCAAGGCATCGGTTCGTGCCATGATCACGAAATCGTCATCGGTTCTTGCATCCACTGCGGCTTTGATGCGATCGACCATTTCTTCTTTGGAGACGATTTCTTTACCAGGCCGATGGCCACACCTTTTGCTTGATACCTGGTCTTCCATGTGAACCGCAGCGACATCGGCTCGGATCATATGGCGGATGGTGCGTGCGATGTTAAATGCACCACCCCAGCCGGTGTCGATATCCACC
>CAJCCR010000006.1 GCA_903960945.1 uncultured Planctomycetaceae bacterium | reverse complement strand
GATCTTAAAGAAGATGATGTTTATTGGTGTACCGCAGATGTAGGTTGGATTACTGGGCACAGTTATATCGTGTATGGGCCGTTATGTAATGGCGCAACGGTGATGATGTTTGAAGGTGCCCCTAATCACCCTAAAGAAGATCGTTTCTGGGAGATCATTGAAAAGTATCGGGTAAGTATTTTTTATACTGCACCTACAGCTATTCGTGCGTTTATCAAGTGGGGCAATCATTGGCCCGATTCTCATGATCTTAGTAGCTTGCGTTTGCTTGGTTCGGTGGGCGAACCCATCAATACCGAAGCTTGGATGTGGTATCACGAAAAGATAGGGAAGGGTCGTTGTCCTATTGTTGACACTTGGTGGCAAACAGAAACTGGTTCCATGATGATTGCCCCAATGCCTGGTGCAGTTCCAACTAAACCAGGTTCTGCAACTAAACCTATGCCTGGAATTATTGCAGAGGTTGTGGACCAACACGGTAAGAGAGTGGCTGCTAATCAAGGAGGATTTTTAGTTATTCGGCAGCCATGGCCATCGATGCTGCGCACTATTTTCAACGATGATGCTCGGTATAAAGAACAATATTGGTCGCACATACCCAACACCTATTTTACTGCAGATGGCGCACGCGAGGACGAAGATGGATACATCTGGGTGATGGGTCGTGTGGACGATGTTCTTAATGTTGCAGGGCATCGATTAAGCACCATGGAGATTGAATCTGCATTAGGTACGCATCCGAAAATTGCAGAATCTGCAGTGGTCGGAAAGCCTGATGAAATCAAGGGTGAAGGCATTTGCTGTTTTGTGACGGTAAAAGCTGGTGTGGTTGTCTCGGAAGAGTTGAAAAAAGAGCTACGCGATCATGTTGCCAAGGAAATTGGTGCCCTTGCGCGGCCTGATGAAATTCGCTTTACGGATAGCCTGCCTAAAACCCGATCTGGAAAGATCATGCGAAGATTGTTGCGCGATATTGCAAGTGGTAAACAAACCACGGGTGATACATCAACGCTTGAAGATTACTCCGTGCTTTCAAAGCTTCGTCAGGAAGATGAATAAGCTGCTCATGCAGGATTATTTCAAAGTGAAGTTAGGGGAAGGGCAGTGCCTTTCCCCTTTTTTATTGGACTTTCCTTCGGAATTGCTGGGCTTTGGTGAGTATGGTTTGCAGGGCATCAAAGTCGTTGGATTTCAAGGAAGATTCGATTTTGTGCAAACCCTCTTGGAACCCCTTAAGGGCTTCGAGCAAGGGGCCTTTGTTGGCTTTAAATATTTCGGTCCAAAGCGCTGGGTCGCTGCCTGCAACCCGGGTGGTATCGCGAAACCCGCCCGCAGTGAATTGCGCGTGCTTGGGTTCTAATAGCCCTGCAAGTGCATAGGCAATTAGGTGAGGTAGATGGCTGGTGAAAGCGAAAATCTTATCGTGTTCTTCTGGAGAAAGTTTTTCAATTCTGGCACCTATTGTCTGCCAGAAGCTTGCAACTTTATCCATGGCCCAAGCGGGAGTGTTTTCGAAGGGGCAAAGAATGGTGAGCTTGCCCTTAAATAATTCTGCATGTGCAGCAGTGGGCCCGTTTTTTTCTGATCCTGCAATCGGGTGTGCGGGAACATAAACGGGCTTCATACCTTGAAGCTTATCTTTTACCAAAGAGCAGATTTCAGCTTTGGTGCTACCAGTATCTGTGAAAACAGCTCCTTCTTTTGCGCATTTGGCGGCACGTAAAATCGCTTCCGCTATTGCTTGTACAGGCATTGAAAAAACAACCAAATCTGCTTCTTTTACAGTATCTTCTAATTGGTATTCGATGCTGTCGCATATTCCCAATGCCTTGCTGGCTTCCAGTGATTCAGGGTTCGTATCGTACCCAATAATTCTTTTTACATGGCCTGCTTTTTTACATGCTAGGGCGATTGATCCGCCTATCATTCCTGTTCCGATTAATGCAAGTATTTCAACCATTTGAATATTAATCCTACTAGCGGTTTGAATTGAGCTGTTTGCCTTTTTGTAATGCCTGTGCCATTTCTTTGCTTATTCTTGCCCGCAGTTCCGCATCCATTAGGTTGGAATGATCCTTCCCTGCGAAAAGCACCACGGTGGCGTCACTACCCAACTTCTTTAATGTATCGCCCAAAAGCCTAGTGGCACCCTCAAGATAGAAGGTGTCCTTATCGCCCATGTAAACATGGATTTTGCCTTTGAGTTTACCAAAAAGAGCATCCTTGTTATTTTCTACAAGAAGACGGATGTCGTATTTTTTCCAACTCTCCGCAGTGTCGTTATCCATGACGCCGGTTTTACGATCCCAAAGTTTTTTTGGATTACCTTGACTGTCCCTTTCGCTGAAAACCGCCTCAAAAGAACCAAGCTGACCGCCTCTACCCATTGCAAATTCCATGTCTGAAAAAGGCTTATAGAAAAGGAAGGGCGTATCGCCCCTACGACCTATCGGGCGATCTTTCCCTTTTTCATCTTTGAACATGTTTTGATTCGAAGCATACAGATTAATCCTTTGGAAATCACGAAAGTCATCGGGGTCTGGGGCGGTAGACCATACGCCACCAAAAACATTTGGGTACTTTAACTGAAGCCATAAACTGCTCCATCCACCCGAAGAATGCCCTGTAACTAACCTTGCCCAAGATTGTGGAATTAGGCGAAATTCTTTTTCTAAAAAGGGGATGAATTCTTCGGTCAGGGCCTTGCCCCATGGGCCATTGTTGGCGGAGTCTGCAAATACATGATGCCCAAGCGGGCAATCAGGATCTAGCATGATGTGAACAACTTCTTCCCCTTCTACTACCGTTTTGCCTCGGCTATGCGAAGAGAGTGCTGCAAAATGGTTGCCACCAAACCCTGGTACCTCATAAATAGCCGGATATTTTCGATCCTTGTTATCTTTGTAGCTTTGAGGTAGTGCAACGCCCGCCCTTAGCATGATTGTTCTACCATGAAACTTGCTGAGTAATTTGCTTTCCATCTGGGCTAGTTTCACAACATCTGTTTCTGGGAATTGTGGTTCGTGAAAAACTTGATCTAGAACAAGCACGATTGGTGCTTGGTTTACACTCCCAATTTCAACCTTTACAGATTTGCTGAAGTAATTTCCTTCCGATGAAAATATCTTCCTGCTTGCCTTGTTCAAATCGAGAATTGCACTGGCCCAGTAAGTTCCCGGAGGAACTTTTTCTATGTTTTCAAGGGGAAAACCTTGCCATTTGTTGTCGATAAGCAGAGGTTCACCAGGCTTTAGCCTGGATACATCTAGGCCGAAAAAAGGGTCTGGATCGATCCACCGGGGTTCGGGTGTTATGCCCTTTGATTCGCTTTTTGAAAGCACCAGAAACGCTCTACCCGACATCGAAGATTTTGCGATTTTAGGGTCGAGAAGAACGCTTAGCACAGGGCCGGTTTTTGCTCCTTGTGCGTTCGCGCATTTGTCCTTTTCTGTTACGAATAGGGTCAGAGATAATGCGCCCATGATCAAAAGTAATTTTATGGTTTTACTCATTGGCTTTTACTTTCTCTGTTTGCTTTGTCTTGAATTCGTTTGTCCCATTGTTCTTCTGCAGAACTTCTTCTTAAATACAAAGGTTGCAGGCTTAGTGGATCATCAGAATCATGGCGCATAAGTTTTTTTAGCGCAAGTGCCAGAAAAGATTCTTTGTTGATATTTCCCGATTTTTCCACAACCATGCCTTGGCTATCAGATAGCAAAGGTTGAACCTTGGCGACTCCCGGGCCTGCAATTGCAAAACTGATATCTCGATTTGCTATCCACTCAGCAGTGCTTATGATTTTAAGTTCGCTTGTGTTTATTAGTTGGCTGTTATTGTTTTCAAAATACTGGGCATAAATTTTATCTTGTTGGGCATCTGCGATGATTTCGACTTTAGCACGGCCAGCTTCTAGGCAATGTTGTGCCAATATTTCGAAAGTAGAAATCCCCAAAAGTCTTGCGCCCGTCATCATTGCCAGGGTTCGAGCGCTCATTAAGCCAATGCGAAGCCCGGTGTAGCTGCCCGGGCCAATCCCAGTGGCGATGGCATCGAGGTTTTTAGCTTCCCAGCCGCATTCTTTGAGTATTTCGGCGATGGCAGGTGCCATATCGCTCACATGCCTTTTAGCGATTTCCAGAACCCGGTGTGAAACAATGGTTATGCCAAAACCCAGAGCTACAATTCCGCTTGAGCCAGATGTTTCCAGCAGCAAAACTTTTGCTTCTGAGGCAAGACTGGGCACAGCTTTTATTTCAGGTAATATTTCCATTTAGAAAGTATAGCGTTTTGTAGCTAATATTGACCTAGCTGCCTCTGAGTTTTAGGATTCATTTATCTCACTGATCTTTTTTTACCAAGGAAGCTTCCATGACTCAGATTTTAATTCACACCGATGGCGCTTCCAGAGGCAACCCCGGGCAGGCTGCTTATTCTTTTCTTGTTCGTAAGGCTGGCAGTATTATCAAGGAAGATGCAGGCAAACTTGGCATTATGACCAATAATCAAGCTGAATACACTGCTTTGGTTCATGCTCTTGAATTTGCTTTAAACACTCATCCTGATGCCGAGGTTATCATTCATAGCGATTCTGAACTTATGGTGAAGCAGGTGCAGGGTGAGTACAAGGTTAAGAGCGAAGAATTGAAGCCCTTATGTTTGCAAGCGCGTGAGCTGATTTCGAAAATGAAGGGTTCGGTGCGACTTGTTCATGTGCGTAGAGAACAAAATAAAGATGCGGATCAGCTTTGCAATGATGCGTTAGATGATTTGCGCTAGAATCAAACATTAGTTACTCAGGGCTTTTCTGCAACAGTTTTATGATAAGTAAAAAGACCTCGTAGAATGCCAGTATTGAAAAAGAGCCTAACCACAGCAGTAATGCAATTTTCTTGGAAGTTGGCTTAATATCTGTTGATTCGTTGTTTTCTGGGTTCATCTTTTATCGTTGCCTTTTATTAAAAGAAGCGGCGTTTTATATCTAGGTAAAATACAAATGCCATAAGTGAAAGCACGATGGCAAGACCAAGATAGGTTGCAGCGGCCATCACGGCGTCCGATGCAGGTTTTCCTCGCAACTTTTCGTAAATCAAAAATACCATATGCCCGCCATCGAGCATCGGGATTGGCAGGAAGTTTACAACCGCCAGATTCAGGCTGATCATCCCTAAAAACAAGATTAGGGCGAAAGGGTCTTCCGCAGCAGAAAAGGTCTGCGATGCAATTTCAATAGGTCCGCCCAAGCTGTCGGTCGATATTCTGCCACTCATTAGGCTGGCAAGATTTTGATACATCGAGCGGATTGATTTGATGGTGTCATTGGTTCCAAATTCCACTGCTTCGACGATGGAATCGGCCTTTTGCATAACGAAGTCGCTAATTAGGCGGAGGCCCAGTTCTGAAGAGGGCCAAGAAGTGTCTTGAGTTGCGACGATGGGTGCTAGTTCAACCAGATTGGGTTCGCCTGCTCTGCGTACTTTGAGTTGAATTTTGTGCAGGTCTCTTTCTTGCAACATGGCGAAGGCAAAAGCCCATTGATCAAACACTTGCTGGTTGCCCCGCCAGCTTTTGAGTTCGGTCCATTTGTCCCAAACTTCTTTATTGGTCTTGCGATCAATTCTTGCAAATCTGGCCTGTTCGATCACATCAAAAATCTTTGCGCCAGCTTCTTGCGCGGGGGACTTTTCTTTGATGCTTAGTACGGTGTTTTCCACTCGGAAAGCGATTCCCAGTTGAGGAATCGAAAGTGGGGAAGCTGGTTTTACAGGTTCTTCAAGGTTTCCATCAAAGCCATGATCCCAATTTACAGTGGGAAGCGGAATCATCGCCAAGGCTTCGTGAGTGGTGTTGTTGCGCCTGCCGACAGTTAGGGTGATATTGCAATTGCCCGAGGTTCCCGCTTTTGTTGCAAGTGCATTAGGTAGCTGGATCGGGTTGAAGGAATCGAGGCTGAACTTTTTCGTTTCTTTGCCTTCGGGGGTGATTTCGATGCTTGCAATTCTGTCGCCCACCTGGACTCCTGCTTTTTCTGCGGGTGATCCTTTTCGCACTGCTGCGACTTCCCCCATTTTCATGTTCATCCCTGTATCCATGTGGAATGCGGGGGGTACAAACATCATCAGCGTCTTTTCTTTTTCCTGACTGCGTTTGATTTCTATTACAACTGGTCGGCCTGCTAGTTGGTTAATCCGGCTTGTGAATTCGAAGAAGTCACCCTCGGTTCGGGGTTCAAATGCCTTTACTTCGCTTAGTTTTTCGGTGGCTAGCGGATTGTAGTTCTTTTGGCCTGTTTTCGTGGTGCCAACAATTGCATCGCCCGGCATGAAGCTTTCAGTCCCGATTTCTACTTCAATGGGGTTTTCAGAGGCTTTCGAATAATAAAGGATTTTGCAAGCTTTGCCTTCGTGCTCCAATAAAACCCGAGCGAATTCCTGTGCATCGAATGAGCCTAGTTTCAAATCGTGTTCGATGGAAATATAACCTTCGCCCTTGGGGTTGCTTATGCCCATGATGATGCAGTCTTTTTCCAACGGTAGTAAGCGAGCCATTGATGCTGGGCTGTTTTTCGTAAAAGGTGTAATCCAAAGCAGATTGGGCTTTACCTTGTTGGTATCTTTTTGGGGCAGGGGGGCTAATACAGCGCGTGGGGGTGGTGCAATGCCAATCATTGGGACCATATCGTTTTTGTCGCGTCTAGGTTCAAGCGCAACTTCAATTTTTGGTCCATTATTTCTGTTCTGGAAAACAAATGGTATTGTGGTGTTGTGCCCTGAAAGCGCGACTGCAAGCCTCAGGTCGTCGAATGTAGGATTTTTGACATCTCCTAATTGGGATATTGATGAGCCAGTTTTAATTCCTGCCTGCCATGCCGGCGAACCAGAGTCTACACGCCATACCACTGCGGGTGGGCGGGGTACCCCGTGGAATCGGTACACGATGATGAAGCAGATCCCGCCTAGGATTACATTCATGATCACGCCCGCAGAGATAATCATCATCCGTTGGCCCACGGTTTTGTTCTTGTATGATCTTGGGTATTCTTCGCCTTCGTCTGCTTCGCTACCTTCACCCACCATGGATACATATCCGCCAAGGGGTAATGCGCCGATCATGTATTGGGTTTCGCCTCGTTTGAAGCTGCAACCCGGAAGTGCGGGGCCAAAGCCGATGCTAAAGGTTTTTACATGAACGTCGCAAAGTTTTGCAGCAACAAAGTGGCCGAGTTCGTGAATGAAAATAACAAAGCCAAGGCCGAGTGCAACCAAGCCAGCTTTGATCACCCCTTCAAACCCAAAGTTCGAGTATAGGTAATAAACTGCGAATATCAGCATGAAAACGAACACAGCATTGGCCTTCAGCCAAGCCATTGGGGTCATATCGGGCGGTGCAGGAGCCTCGGCGATGGCGCGCTGGGTTTTGCTTTGTGCTTCTAGAGCGCTTGCACTGTCTGGTTTTTCTTGCTGGTCCAACGAATTATCTCCTGTCGGGCCCACCGATCGCACTGGAATAAATCTGCCAGTGAAGGCGTTGGGCTGAAATTATGGTGATCCAAAGCGGTTCGTGCCGCCTTGGCAATATCTAGAAACGCAAGCTCGCCCTTTAAGAATCGTTCTACTGCAACCTCGTTGGCTGCGTTAAGCACTGCCCCACAAGTTCCACCCATCCTTGCAACTTCCAGCCCAATTTTCAATGCGGGAAAGGTTTCTAGGTCGGGTTGCTCGAAATGCCACGCTTTTAGGGACTGCCAATCCAGCTTTCTCGTAGGCCCCGGAACCCTTTCCGGATAGGTTAGAGCATACTGGATTGGAAGCCTCATGTCCGGTGGTGAAGCTTGCGCCATCACCGAACCATCTGCGAATTCAACAAAGCTATGGATCATGCTTTCTGGGTGCAAAATGACTTCAATTTGCGATGCATCCAGATCAAAAAGCCAGCGGGCTTCGATTACTTCCAATGCTTTGTTCATCAAAGTTGCGGAATCGATCGAAATCTTAGGCCCCATCTGCCAGGTCGGGTGCTTTAGCGCTTCCTCTGCTGTTACTTGTTCAAGCTGAAAAGCTTTCTTGCCTCTGAAAGGCCCGCCGCTTCCTGTCAGCACTATCTTCGTAATTGATTCTTTTGGCCCACTTTGCATGGCCTGAAATATGGCGCTATGCTCGCTATCAATTGGCAATATTGCGACGCCTTTTTTGCGGGCCAGTTCCATCACCAACGGCCCAGCGACTACAAGCGTTTCTTTGTTTGCAAGCCCAACTGGTTTGCCTGCTTCTAACGCCGCCCATGTTCCTTCTATACCTGCTGCACCCACAATTGCGGATACCACCATATCCACTTCCGCCATCTGAACCAGCTTTATTACTGCATCCGCACCGCTTAATAGTTGGCAACCCTGGGGAAGTTCTGACGATTTTATTTTTGCAGCGCTTTCAGCATCGGTAATAGCAATGAACTTTGCTTTGTGCTTCTTTGCCTGTTCCAGAAGTTCCTTAACTTTGCGATGGGCGCATAATCCGAACACTTCCAGTTTCTCTGGAAGCGACTCGATTACATCAAGGGTGCTTACTCCGATCGAGCCTGTAGAACCAAGCACGACAATTCGCTTTATGCGATTCAAATTTGTACGAGAATGATTTGCTTGCAAATGTTCACCAACGGGTAACTGCTAATCCTATTTTTGTTGCCGTGGCCATCCGGGCCCGGCAGTCACCTCTTTCCATTATTTAATGATATTCTTGCCATTACCGCAAGCTTTACCTTTTAACCTCTTGCAAGATTGCTTAATCTTCATGACAATAGAAATGTATGGTTTCTTGAATGTGTCCTGAATAGAGGAGTAGTCCGTGGCCAAAGCGCGAGGCGATTACGGTGACATTTTAGTCAAAAATCAGGTTATTAGCAGCGAACAGTTGCAAGAATCTCGAGATGTCATGAAGAATGGTGGCAATCTACAAGAAGCTTTGCTGAAGCTCGAATATGCCAATACTCTCCAAATTGCCAAAGCTGTTGCGGAATTTAATCATTATGAATTTATTGATTTAACCGATATCGAAGTGCCCGATGAAGCTATCAAGCTGATGACTGCTGGCACCGCCCGCGAAAGCAATGTTGTGCCGATCTCCACCGATGGCCTCAGTGTGAAGCTTGCAGTGGCAGACCCCAGCGATTTTGGCATGATTCAAAAGCTTTCCTTCATTATGAATAAGGAAATCGTTCCGGTTGTTGCTTCTTTAGAGCAGATCCGAGAACTTATCAACAAGGTTTACCCTCAGGAAGAGGTCGATGATACTGCGCCCCTGATCGATTTTTCCGAAATCGAAAACGAATTCGCTCAGGCCGATGCTGGTAGAGCGGGCGATGATGGCGGCGAAGGTGGTGTTATCAAGCTGGTTAATAAAATCCTTTCTGAAGGGGTCGAGCTTCGCGCCAGCGATATTCATATCGAGCCTTTTGCGACCCGGGTGCGCATTCGTTATCGGGTCGATGGGGTGCTGGTGGAAAAAGAAAACCCCCCATACAGATACCTTCTGCCCATTCTCTCGCGTTTAAAAATCATGGCGGGTATTGATATCTCTGAAAAGCGCAGACCTCAAGATGGTCGTATCAAAACTTCGCTCAAGGGCAGGGATTTTGATCTTCGACTTAGTCTTTTACCCACGGTTTATGGCCAATCTGCGGTTATGCGTATTCTTGATCGTAGCAATATTAAGGTGAATATTCGCGATCTGGGCTTTGCTGAAGACGATTTTGCCCGCTTCCTCAACCTGATTAAACGCCCTAACGGTATCTTTCTTGTTACCGGCCCCACCGGTTCAGGTAAAACCACAACCCTGTACTCCGCAATTAATGAGCTTAATACCACCGAACGAAAAATCATCACCGCAGAAGATCCTGTCGAGTATTATCTGCCTGGCATTAACCAGTGCGAAGTTAAGCACACTATCGGGCTCGATTTCGCCCGTATCATTCGAGCCATGCTTAGGCAGGCGCCCAATGTTATTCTCGTTGGGGAAATCCGCGATGCCGAAACTGCCAAGATTGCCATCGAAGCTTCTCTTACTGGACACTTGGTTTTTAGCACCCTTCATACCAACGATGCACCGAGCGCAATTACTCGCCTAATCGATATTGGGGTGCAACCTTTCCTCGTGGCATCCAGTATTATTGCAGTTATGGCACAGCGCTTAGTACGCAGGATTTGCCCTAAATGTAAGGAACCCTACACCCCCACACCTGCCGACATCAAGGCTTCTGGCATTACCGCAGAGCAATTAGGCAACGGTAAGTTCATGCATGGCAAAGGTTGCTCAAACTGCAATAAAACAGGCTATCGTGGCCGTCAGGGAATTTATGAAATGTTGCGCCTAGATGGAAAATTGCGTGAAATGGCTTTCAAGGGGGCTTCTGCTCAGGAAATGAGGCGACATGCCAAAGCCAAGGGGATGCGCAATTTGCTTGATGATGGCATGCTCAAAGTTTGCAAAGGCATGACCACCTTCGAAGAAGTGCTTAGCACCTGTCATCATGATAGTGCACTTGATCATTAATTAGTTGGTTTAACCTTTTGCTCCTTTCTCATCCTAAAATAGATTGGGGAATAAATTGGTTTTTCATCTCGGTTGTTTCTTACTTCGGTTATAACTGGAACAATAATACTTGGAGTTTTGCATTAAGTTTCCCAACTGAATTGAACGCTTCGTTTTTTTTGTTGCGATTCTTTTTCTCTTGGGTTAGATTTCTCTCTTGCAAGTTCTTAGGTTATACAGGTTTTTTTCCGTTCTCGAATGCTTGGTGGAGGTCTTTTGTGGCTACAGTACAAATCGATAAGCTTTTACACAGCGTAATCCAACTAAAAGCTAATGACTTGCATATCACAACCGGCCAACCTCCGGTTATTCGCCATCAAGGCCGTATGAAAAAACTCGACACTAAAATTCTCGATAACGAAGATACTGTCGCTCTTATGAAAAGTATCACTCCAGATCGCTGCCAGCAGGAACTTCAAGAAAAAGGTGGAACCGACTTTGCCATCGAATTTGTGGATGGCTATCGTTTCCGTGTTGCAGTATTTCGTCAGCGTGGCCATATCGGCATGGTTATGCGCCGTATCCCTAGCGGTTTTCTTACCTTCGAACAAATGGGTATGCCCGAAGCTATCAAACGCCTAATCGTCAAACCCAGAGGGCTTCTTCTCGTTACCGGCCCAACCGGTTCAGGCAAAACCACCTCCCTCGCATCCATGCTAGACTTCATCAATCATAATTACGACAAGCATGTGATCACTCTCGAAGATCCAATCGAGTATTACCATAAACACGATAAGTCCACCTTCTGCCAAAGAGAAATTGGCACCGATGTTGGTAGCTTTAAAGAAGGCCTTCGAAGGGCGCTTCGTATGGATCCCGATATCATCCTCGTTGGTGAAATGCGCGACCTCGAAACCATTCATGCTGCTATCGAAGCTGCGGAAACTGGGCACGTGGTGTTCGGTACACTCCATACCAACGGCGCTTCGAGTACAGTGAACCGTATTATCGATGTGTTCCCACAAGAACAACAGGATCAAATTCGAACCCAGCTTTCCACTGCTCTTATCGGTGTGCTTTCCCAAACGTTGTTGCCCAGAAAGCCCAGCGGTATGTGCGCTGCCTACGAGCTTATGGTGGTTACACCCGCTATCTCGAACCTTATTCGTGAAAATAAAACCTATCGTATCGATTCTTCCATTCAGACTGGCCGTAAACATGGCATGTTTCTTATGGATGATAGCCTTTTCAAACTTTGGCGCTCTGGCAGTGTCGATAAAGAAGAAGCACTAGGTAAAGCCAATAAGCCTACCGAACTCGCAGAGAAAATTGCCCAAGCCGAAGCTGGAAAATTATCTGATGATGATGGTGGCGATGACGATGACGACGATGATGATGACGAAGATGATGCACCACCAGCGCGTGGCGCAAAGCGCTAAGCAGAGGATTACGAGCAACTAAATTATGAGCACGACTCCTCCCGAAAACCCGAAGCCTCCGCAAAACCCTGCTAACACAGGGCAGGGCACTAATCCAAACGCTCCCAAGCCAGCAGCAGGCGCAACTCCCGCACCTGGCGCACCCAGACCAGCAGGCGCAGCTCCAGCAGCACCCGCACCCGGCGCACCCAGGCCAGCAGGCCCAACACCGGTTTCAGGGCCAGCACCTGGCGCACCCAGACCAGCAGGTGCAGCACCAGTTCCAGGCGCCCCAAGGCCAGCAGGCGCAGCACCAGCGGCACCCGGCGCACCAAGGCCAGCAGGCGCAGCACCCGCAGCACCCGGCGCACCCAGACCAGCAGGCGCAGCACCCTCACCCGGTGCACCCAGACCAGCACCCGCAGCACCCGGCGCACCCAGACCAGCGGGCGCAGCACCCGGCGCAGCACCAAGACCAGCAGGTGCAGCACCAGCACCCGGCGCCCCTAAACCCGCTGCTCCAGCTCCAAAACCAGCAGTTCCCGTCGCTGTTAAAAAACCTGTCGAAGCCAAGCCCAAGCCATCTGGCGGTAGGCCCAAAATCGGCGAAATCCTCGTAGGTCTCGGCCTTATCGATGAACAGCAACTCTTCGAAATGCTTGACGAAGCCCGCAGCTCTGGCAAAAAACTAGGCGCTGTCGCTGTCGCCCGTGGCCTCGTTAACGAAGAACAACTCGTTAAAGCCCTCGCAGAGCAATCCAACATCAAGATCGGCAACCTCAACGAGCAAAAATCCCAGCCCGAAGCTCTGCTCCTGGTTTCTGAAACCATGGCCTCCATGTACAAGGTTATCCCCCTTACTTTTAAAGACAAAATCCTTTCCGTCGCTATTGTTGATCCCAATAACCTTACTTCGGTTGATGATCTTCGTAACCTCTTAGGCTTAAATGAAGTTATCCCTTACCTCGTTACCCCTACTGCTTTCGAAGAAGCTCAGAAAAAATCCTACGCTGGTAAAGAAGATAGTATCGCTGATCTTATCCAAGAACTCGAAGCCGATGGCACCAAGGGTAGACGCAAAAACGAAACCAGTATCGATCTCGAATCCCTGATGGAACAAGCCGATTCCGCTCCTGTTCGCAGGCTGATCAACATGGTTTTCCTCATGGCGATCCGCGATCAAGCTTCCGACATTCACTTCGAGCCCTTCGAAGAAGATTACAAAATGCGGTATAAATGTGATGGCGTTCTTTTCGAACTTCCGCCTCCCCCTAAGTATTTGGCAAATGCTATCGCCAGCCGTATCAAAGTTATGGCGAATCTCGATATCGCTGAACGCAGGCTACCCCAAGATGGGCGTATCGAATTAACCATCGGTGGCAACCGCGTGGATATGCGTGTTAGCACCTTGCCCACTCTCTTTGGCGAAAGCGCTGTTATTCGTTTGCTCGATAAATCCGTTGTTGCCCTCGATATCAACAAGCTTGGTATTGATGCTACCGTTCTTGCAACGTTCCGCGAGCTTATCAATAAGCCTAACGGCGTGGTTCTGGTTACCGGCCCAACCGGTTCAGGCAAAACCACCACCCTTTATTCCGCACTCAACGAACTCAATGTTATTGAAGATAAAATCATCACCACCGAAGACCCGGTGGAATACGAAATCGAAGGCCTGGTTCAGTGCCCGATTAATCATGAAGTCGGCATGACATTCGCTGCAGCACTTCGTAGTATTCTTAGGCAAGACCCTGATAAAATCCTCGTGGGTGAAATTCGCGATCTTGAAACCGCACAGATTGCTGTGCAAGCCGCCCTTACTGGCCATATCGTTTTTAGTACCCTCCATACCAACGATGCACCCAGCACCATTACTCGTATGCGCGATATGGGTTTGCAATCCTACCTCATCAACGCCTGCGTTGAAGGGGTGCTTGCGCAAAGGCTCGTTCGTAAAATCTGCATCAATTGTCGCGAAGAATTCCAACCCGGCCCCGATCAACTTTTGGAGCTTAACCTGACCCCGGAAATGGTCGCAGGCAAAAAATTCTTCTACGGCAAAGGTTGCGATACGTGCAATAATACAGGCTATAAAGGCCGTATGGGCATCCACGAACTTCTTGTCATGACCGATGAACTTCGCGATTTAATCGCCAAAGAAGCTTCTACCGATGAACTTCGCGATCTTTGTGTTAAATCAGGCATGAAAACTTTACGCTGGTCTGGTGTTAATGCCATTCATCAAGGCCTTACCACTATGGAAGAAATCATTCGCGAGACCGTTACCGAGGAATAATCTTTCACGATTCCCTCTTCAGGAGTTTTGATATGGCTAGTTTTAAATTCGAAGCAATGGATACCACGGGCACCGAAGTCAAAGATTCTGTCGATGCAGCCACCGAGGAAGAAGCCCAACAAAAAATCCGCCAAATGGGGTACTTTGTTACCAAGATAACCCAGGTGGCGGCGAAAAAAGGCAAAGATAAAAAGAAGGGCGGCAAGAAAAAACGAGGCTTCACCATCGGTGGTGTCTCGGGCAAAGCCCTTTGTACCTTCACCAGGCAGTTCTCGACCTTGCAAGATGCAGGCCTCCCCATCCTTCGTTCGCTTCGTATTCTCGAAGGACAGATGAAAAACGGTATCCTCAAATACGCTATCGCAGATGTTATCGAAGATGTCGAATCCGGTTCCACCCTCTCCGAAGCTTTTGGTAAACACCCCAAATGCTTCGATCGCCTTTATGTGAACATGGTAAAAGCTGGGGAAGCGGGTGGCGCACTCGAAGTTATCCTTCAGCGCCTTGCAGATTTTAAAGAAAAAGCCCAGACACTCAAACGCAAAATCACAGGCGCAATGATCTACCCAGCCGTGGTTATCTTTGTCGCCATCTCCATCCTCGTTTTCATTATGATTTTCATCATCCCCAAATTCGAGAAAATCTTCAAAGATTTCGGTATGAAGCTGCCCACGCTTACCTTATTCCTCATGGCCACCTCGCGTTGGGTTTCTACCTACTGGTATGTGCTTCCTCTGATTCCGCTTACCTTCTGGCTGCTGCTTAAGCTGCTACGCATGAGTAGAACGGGGGGGTATGTGCTCGATCGAATGTACCTTTGGATTCCCGTGGTTGGCGGCCTTATCGAAAAAACTGCGATTGCCCAATCCACCCGCACCCTCGGGACTTTGGTTTCTTCAGGCGTGCCCATTCTTGAAGGCTTGGCCATCGTTAAGGCTACCTGCACCAATCAGGTTTTCGAGCGCCTTTACCAGCGCGTTTACGAATCCATCCGTGAGGGCGATACCATCGTTCAGCCACTCAGAGAAAGCAAGCTCGTGGATGACATGGTGGTTAACATGATCGATGTGGGCGAGGAAACTGGCGACCTCGATACCATGCTTAATAAAGTTGCAGACATTTATGAAGAGGAAGTGAATATTCTTGTCGAAAGCTTGCTTAGCTTGCTCGAACCGATCATGATCGTGTTCCTAGGGGGAGTTATCGGCGGCATCGTTATTGCCTTGTTCATGCCCCTAATCGGTATGCTTGAAGGCTTGAGCAAATAAGTGCTTGGGTTGGTTTTACAAGGGTTCTTGTAGCTCAAAAAAGGGCTTGCGGGTTCTTGAAAACCAAGTGTCCAGTTATAAAACCCCTTGAAAATAAGGGTGTAATTTTGTGAATCAAGTTTTCCGCGTTGAAGCGGGTAGAATGAAAACGGAGGATCCAACTCATGTCGCATTTGCCAAAATCCAGATCTAGAAATTCAGCATTCACGCTGGTTGAGCTAATGATCGTGATCGCCATCATTGGCATCTTGGCCTCCCTCGCCACCGTGGGTGTAATGAAGGCTCTGGAAAAGGGCAAGATGGTTGCTGCGAGAACAGAAATTTCCCAATTGGAAGCTGCAATCGCTGCTGCGAAACAAAATCTTGGCGGTGTTGATTATCTGCCAAGTGAAATTATTCTTTATAATACGACTGCAGGTTTTAATACAAATGCATCGAGTGTTTCAACTGCGAAT
>CAJCCR010000005.1 GCA_903960945.1 uncultured Planctomycetaceae bacterium | reverse complement strand
GGCGAAGTCCAAGCAACAGCGCCTGTTTCAAGATTAATGCATTCCCAGGCTCTTTTTAAGTGGAAACCATAAACATGCTTTCCAACCAATACGATGCCTCCATTATCATTGGCGATTTCTTTTTTGCTGTAAACCTGTTTGGCTTGGAAAGAAGCCCCTGACTTTTCGATTTTGAAGCAATCCATCCCATCGCCAAAACCGACGGAAGTTGCAATTAGATTTCCTGAAATAACAGGTGATGTGCAGACGACATCATGATACTCAGCTTCGCGTTTGTATTCCCAGAGTAATTTACCATCTTCCGGGTTGACGCCAACGCATCCTTTTTGGGTGATTTGCACAATAGTTTTTTGACCATCAATAGTAGCCAAATTTGGAGATGCATATGGCGCTTGAAGTTTTATATCAGCAGAGCGCCAAAGTGGTTCGCCAGTTTTTTTATTGAGTGCCGCGAGTAGACCAAGTGATCCACCAGGAACAATGATAAGCTTTTCGCCATCAACGATGGGTGACCAAGAGTATCCCCATCCAAATTTTTCGGGTCCACCACCAACAGGATTAACTTCAGCAGATAAATCTTTGGGAAGATCTTTCTTCCAAACTATTTGACCAGTTTTTGTATCCGAACAAATCAAGGTACCTTGACTGCCGAGAGCAAAAACGAGGTTGTCGTCAACGGTAGGAGACCCATTCGGCCCACCACTAAAGGTGTTGCCACTAAAGTCGAAAACAGGGCCAATTTTGGCATTCCAAAGTTCTTTGCCGGTAGCGTCAATTTTTAAAAGAAGCTCCTCACCTTTGCGCGCCCCCATGATGTAAATGTTGTTTTGCACAATCGCAGGTGAGGAGTAACCCGTGCCGCAGTCTTTAAAGATCCAAGCTTGCTTTGGGCCATCTTTGGGCCAGGTTGCAAGCAATTTGGTTTCCTTTGAATGCCCCGAACGATCTGAACCTCTAAAACCCGCCCAGTCTTCCGCAAACAAAAAACTACTTGCGGAAAATAAGACTAAAAAACCAAGTGAGGATTTGTAATTACTCTTCATTGCAGATCTCCGGGAGAGGGATAACTATTTAGAGGATACATCGAAGCAAAAGACAAGGTCGAAGTCGCGTAGAAAAAGCTTGCCATTGCTTACGACAGGGTGAGTCCAGATTTTACCAGATTGCCTTTCAATCTTGGTTGTTTCAGGGATTTTAAACCTTCCGGTTTCAATCCATTCTTTAGTACTTGGTTCGACAAGTACAACGGTTCCATCATTTTGGCCATAAATATATAGCCTGCCGCCTGCGAATGTGAGTGAACCGGTTTGATTAAGTTTTTCGGATTCCCACTTGGCCTCGCCGGTGAGCATATTTTGGCATTTCCAGCGTGCAGCCCTGTCATTGCAATTGCCCGATGCGCCATAAATATGGCCATCTAATAGGACCACGCCGCCATGGTGGTTTTGCATTAACTTGTTTTCGTAAACAATTTTTGAGGCAATACCAGATTCATTTGGAGTAAGGGAAACCAAACCGCAACCAGTGCCATAATCGGAAGTGACATAAACCTTGTTGTCATGGAATATTGGAGTTGGGATAATCGCAATGCCATTAACCCCAACCTTTTCAGAAAACAATTTTTTACCGGTGTTAGCATCAACACCAACCAACCCACCTGCCGTCATTTGAATGTAAACATCGTGCTTGCCAACCTTGGCTTTGATGATGGAAGAATAAGAGGCTTCATCGATGATATCTGTGGTGCGCCAAATCACCTTGCCAGTGTTTTTGTCCAAGGCCGCAATCGAACCCTTAGCTCCGCCTGGGCTGCAAACAACTTTATTTCCATCAATCAGGGGAGATTCGCTGAATCCCCATATTTTCATTACTTTGCCTTCGAGTTCCTTGGCAAGTGACACGAGCCATTCTTTTTTGCCAGACTTTGCGTCAACGCAAATAAGGTCACCTTCACCACTGATGCCATAAACTTTGCCCGCATCAAAAGAAGGGGTACTTCGAGGTCCGCCACCCCATTTATTTGGATAAGGTTTTCCAATGGGAGTGGACCAAAGTTGTTTGCCTGTATTGGTATCAAGAGCAAAGATCGATTCGGCTTCATTTTGAACCCCCATCAAGAATAGATTATTGCCAACTATTGCGGGGCCTGAATAACCAATGCCAGCATCTCTGAAAGTCCAAAGCAATTTCGGGCCTTCAGATGGCCAAGATTGAAGTAATCCTTTTTCAGCGGAAACATTGTCCCGATTTTGCCCACGCCATTGAGGCCAATCTTCAGCCATTGAATATGAAACTAAAAAGAAGGTTGCACAAACTAAAGCAAATGCAGGAACTCGAAACATAATAATTTTCTCTTAGGTGGGAACTTTTACCAATAGTTTAAGAATAGTGGAAAAATGCTGCTGCTGCAAGTAAAAGTGATGAGTTAAAAGATCTTTTCAGCCTAAGAATTAAGCCGTGGTTTCAATGAGCAATAACAGTATCGGTTTAAGATTCGAGATATTTAAAGGAATGTTGCATTGGCTTTTTGAGTGTCGGTTTCTAAATGTTTTGCCCCTAATAGCCAGAATACCCCTGCTAGAAAATACATGACGGATACTGCTACGAAACCAGCATTTAAGTTGCCTACTTTTTCAATAATATCTTGTCCATCAACTGCGATGGTTCTTTCAAATGAAAAACTATCTGCAATTCCCCCAATAATCCAAGGACTGATGGCATCTCCTAATGCGTGAATCACGAAAATAGTAATTGCAAAGGCCATGGGTCGAAGTAAAGGTGGCGAAACATTTAAAAGGATTGCATTGGTTGGGCCAGTATTCAAAAAGGTGCAGAAACAAGATATGAAAATTAAAATCCAAGCGAAAGGAAATGGCACGTAAAGAACAGCAAGAAATAACGGGAAACCTATAATCATCCCAATTCCAGACACAAGGAAATACGCACCTTTGTGAAAACGAGAAAAGTAATCTGCAGCAAATCCCCCACATAACGTTGCTAGTAATCCGGAAATAACAATGAGCAAGCCCATAATAATGCCGGCTTCTTGTTCGGTACCGTTCTGCCTGAAAATGGACACATAATAGGGGAACCAATATGCGATCCCGCCAATTGCAAAAGTGTTGGCGGTCATGCCAAGGATGTTAAAAATGATAGAGGGTGTTTTTAGAAGGATTAAAGCATCTTTGATCTGAATTTTTTTCGGTGGCACTTGGGATGACTCTTGGGCACCAATCTCCGGTTCTGGCATTAAAAAACAAAGAACGCCTAAAAGTATGCCGGGTGGAATTACCCAGTAAAACGCATGGGGCCAGCCTGCTATGCCACCAAATGCATAGCCAAGCGCGCTGCCAACAGGAATCGCTCCATAAAATATAGACATGATCATACCCCGACTTTTTTCAGGGTATAAATCCGAAAGAATGGTTGGTGCTATTGGCCCGTAGGAAGCTTCGCCAACCCCCACCATGCATCGAGTTAGCGCAAGAAATGCATAAGAACCTACAAAAGCCATGATTATTCCTACAGGCAGCCCAATGGTATTAGAGCCCTCGTTTAACTTTGCAACCGTGCCCGAAAGCCCGCTTAATCCACTGGCAAGCGACCAAAAAATCACGCCATAACCAATGAGGTGCCAGCGCTTGATTTTTGTGCAAAATATCCCGAAAATTGGTGCAAATATCATGAAACTTGCCATGAAGCATGTTGCTAGTATTCCCAATAAGGCTTTTTTATTGTCAGGCGAATGATTGCGTAATAAGTCGCTTTCAATTCCAGCGATGGTTGCGGAAAGTATGTATCGATCAATGTAGTTAAAAAGATTGATTGCAAGGAGAAGCGTAAGCGCTGCCTTAGCTTTGTGATTAATCAGCATAATAACTTTCTAAAAAATTACGCAAACACTATTCAGTTCCCTTTAAAACAAAAATGACAAATTCAATCTAGGCAGGCTTTGATGGGTGTCACCCTAAGTCCCCCATCTTTCCTGGTGTTTTTTAGTGTTGCTATGGATTTAATTTAATTGGATCTATATAAGGCCTCAAACATTGACCTTTAAATTATTAAAAGAAGGTTTTATTGAGTTTATGAAAATTGATTTGTGCTTGTATGAAAATGAAAACGCTGGGATGTTAGAGCCATTGGCTTTAACTAGGCCGGTTTTTTCACTGCTGTGTGGTACGAAAAATCTATTCGAAAAAATTTCAGCAACGGTTGGCATAGTACCTGGTGCCTGTTTTGTTCGGAAGTATTTGGAAGAAACAGTCCTTTCTTCGTATTTTGGTTTAGCTGTAAATTCATCCGATTGGTTAGAGGCTGGAGAAAACATTCTGTTTATTGATGGGGCATGGATTCCACCACTTGATTTTAGATTCGCCTTCGATGTTTCACACATTGGTATTTGTTCTGGCAAGCCTGTTTACTATTACTGCAAACGAAACAAACTTAGTTCATTAACTGAAATCCAGGATAATCTTGATTTGGTCGAAAGTTTAAGATCGTTGGATTTGCCTGAAAAAACGGTTGAAGGTGTTTTACTTGAATATTTGTGGGATTTAGTTGGGAATAATGGCGCACAAATTATTGCGGATATGAAAGACTTTTCCGGGTTTTCGAACCCAATGGAATGCCCTGCTGGTTTGTTTGGTCCGCTAGATCAGTTGTTCATACACCATGAAGCTGAAGTGGAACCTTTAGTAGCTTTTGATACTACGAAAGGGCCGGTCGTTATTGAAAGTGGCGCAAAAATACAAGCTTTCACTCGATTGGAAGGGCCGTGTTTTATAGGTAAATACACTCAGGTTTTTGGTGCGAAAATTCGCGCTGGTACATCGATTGGTGCAAATTGCAGAGTTGGTGGCGAAATTGAAAACTCTATTATTCTTGGTTATACCAACAAATATCATGATGGGTTTTTAGGTCATTCATATCTAGGAGAGTGGGTCAATTGGGGCGCAGCAACTAATGCCAGTGACTTGCGTAATGATTATGGTTTGGTACGGGTTCAAGTTGATGGGCAATTAATTAATACCGGACTTAATAAAGTTGGAGTTTTCTTTGGTGACCATTCTCGAACTTCTATCGGGGTTTTACTGAATACGGGGTCGAATATTGGTGCTTTTGCTAACCTTTTGCCAGGGGGATTGCTGCCCCGTAATGTCCCTGCTTTTGCTTCTTCTAAGAATGGAAAGTTAGTTCAGGGGAATTCGTGGGAAATTTTGATGCAAATTGCTTCTGTCGTTATGCAACGCAGACAGCGTGAATTATCTCCAGACCTCGAGCGTTTGTACCAGAGTATATTTCAGCTTACTGCTGCCCAACGAAAGAAAATTCCCTTCGAACCAGAAATTCCTTTTAATCGCAAATCAGCTTGATTACCCTTTCTTTAGATTCATGAATTTATGTGATATCTAAAAGGCAGGTTATCATGTCGCCCTTAAATCGTAGAGAAGTTCTAACTAAAAGTTTGTTGGCAGGTGGTGCGCTTTGTGCTACCGATGAAGCATTTGCCGTTAAGGATTCCAAGCAAAATGCTATTGTGCTTGAAAATCTTAAAACGGGAACACTAGATTGGCAGTTAACTTATACGCGAACCGATACCAAGGATAAACTTCGTTGCCCACTTATTGAAGGGTTTGCTTCCCGCACCAGTGTTTCATCTGGCGAAACTATTATGTTTTTTGTCAGTGCCTTATCACCTGGTAAAGGAACTCTGGATATATATCGCCTAGGATTTTATGCTGGAAAAGGCGGAAGATTGGTTCAGCAAATTGGCCCGTTCGAAATTTTTAAACAAGAAACTCCTGTAGTTGGCGAGCAACGATTAAGGGAATGTAATTGGAAAGAATCCGCATCCCTAAAAATTCCAGAAGGCTGGCTTAGTGGTGTTTATCTTGCCAAGATTTCTAGTAACCAACATCGCTATCAGAGTTACATAGTTTTTATTGTTAAAGATGATCGGAAAGCAGATTTTCTTTTTCAATGTAGTGATAACACTTGGCAGGCATATAACCAGTGGCCTGATGGTTACTCGCTTTACACAAACGATAGGCCTGACAAAAAAGTGCTGGTTTCGGGGGTTAAAGTTTCATTTGACAGACCTTATGGCAAATATGCGCAAATATTTGATAATCCATTGTCGCAGGGTTCAGGTGAGTTTTTGCTTTGGGAGTTTCCCTTAGCTTTTTGGATGGAAAAAGAAGGGTACGATCTTACTTATTGTTCAAATTCAGATGTTCATTCCAATGCTGATGAGTTGCACCGTGTTAAGGCTTTCCTTTCTGTAGGGCATGACGAATATTGGAGTTTGGAACAATTTAACAATGTCAAAAATGCTGTTAATAAAGGTGTTCATGCAGCTTTTCTTTCGGGTAATTCTGTTTGTTTTGTAACCCCCTACTCTGCTTCCACAAAAAATGTTGCAAACAGGACTTTAACCCGTGCAGGAAGGTATGGCGGGGTCAGGCCCAAAGAAAAACCTTTCATGGTTGATTTAAATCTTGATGGCCCAAATGAGTCCACGCTTATTGGTGCCCAGACGGTAACGCCTTTTAATGGTTCTGGTGATTGGATTGTAACCAAGCCAGAACACTGGCTCTTTAAAGGTACTGGAATGAAAAAAGGGGATAAAATTTCAGGCTTAGTGGGTTGGGAGTTTCATGGTGAACCAGCAGCAATCACTGGGTTGGAAGTGATAGCAGAAGGCCCCACCTATACTGGAAATGATGTGGAATCGCATTACACCTCAACTATTTATCCGGGGCCAAACGGAAACCTTGTATTCAATGCTTCCACTATTTTCTGGGCACAGGGGTTAACCCAACCGCCAGGTCACATGCCTCCGATTTCGCATCATGGCAGGCCGCAGGGCCCTGATGAGAGGGTGCAGAAAATTACAAAAAACCTGTTTGAGAAATTCCTCGAAAAGAGGTAAATCCACTGTTGCAAGTCGCATCTGAAAATCGCAAGATATGCAAATGTGCTAATGCATCATCATGAACTTTAAACAAAGGAAGTAGTTATGAATGGACCATTGAACAGAAAATTAAACATGGGACTTGTGGGTGGTGGTCAAGGTTCATTTATTGGCAAAGTCCACAGTATTGCTGGTGTTTTGGATAATAGGGCCTCACTTGTTGCTGGCGCGTTATCTTCAAATCCAGAGCGAGCCAAAGATTCTGCTTCCGTTTACGATATCAAGCCTGAAAGGGCTTATGGTTCTTACCAGGAAATGATTTCAAAAGAGTTGGCCTTACCTGTTGGTCAGAGAATCGATTTTGTTTCAATTGCTACTCCTAATCATACGCATTTTGAAATTGCAAAAAGCTTTGTAGAGGCTGGTATTAATGTGATTTGTGATAAGCCCATGACTTTTGATCTGGCGCAAGCGGAAGAGTTGGTCAAGGTGGTAGAGAAGTCGAATGTGGTATTTGCTTTGACCCATAATTACACTGGCTATCCCCTTGTTCGCCAAGCTCGAGACATGATACTTTCTGGTGAATTAGGTGAAATTAATGCTATCCGGGCCTTTTATATTCAAGGATGGCTTCGAACCAGGTTGGAAGTTTCTGGCCAGAAGCAGGCTGGTTGGCGGACTGACCCCGCAAAATCAGGCGCATCTGGTTGTTTTGGTGATATCGCAACTCATGCCTATAACCTTGCACGCTATATGACTGGCCTTTTGCCCATGCAGATTTCCTGCCATTTAAAAGTTTTTGAAGCTGGCCGGGCTTTGGATGATTATGGCACGGCTGTTATTCGTTTTCAGAATGGTGCCTTGGGAACCGTAACGGCTTCCCAGATTTCGCATGGTCGTGAAAACGATCTTTTCATCGAAGTTGACGGAACTAAAGGGTCGTTAGAGTGGCACCAAGAAGAGCCGAATAAAATGTGGGTAAGAACTAACGGTCAGCCGCATCGCTTATTTACTCGGGATCCAAATGCGCCGTTTTTGGGAGATATGGCGAAAGCTTCTTGTAGGCTTCCTAGTGGCCATCCAGAAGCTTTTTTAGAGGCATTTGCGAACATTTATAATGCGGCTTACGATGATATTATTCGCAAATTGAATGGTGAGAAATTTGCAGGAAAGAACACTCTCTACCCCAATGTTTATGATGGGGTGGATGGTATGAACTTTATTACCAGATGTGTTTCTAGTTCAACGGAAAATGGTAATTGGGTAAATCTTAATAACTCCGCATGTCGAAGTTGATGATTTTATCTTTTATTGGTTTAAGATAAGGTGGTAAAAATGAAACTCTTTCTTCTCGATTTGAGGAAAGAGTTTTTTTGTTTATATTGTTATGAATTGAATTGTAAGCGGTTTCGCAATAAGATGGCATAGAATGTAAGTTGAATAGGGTTGAGCTTTTGTGAAAGCCCGCATATTAGAGAATTGGGCAACTCTGAACCTAGGAGAATTATTGTGCAAATTAAAATTTCGACTCGACATGGCCATGTTAGTGAGGAAGTTCAAAAGCATATCCAAGAAAAAGCAGGGAAACTTCTTCACTTTTTCGCCCGTATATCCATGATTGAAGTTACATTAGATCATCAAAAAGATATGAAAGTGGTTGAACTTGCTGTTAATGCAGAGCATAAACATGATTTTTTTGCGAAGGAAGAAAACCCAGACCTGTATACGGCTGTGGATTTAGTGATCGATAAAGTAGAGCATCAGATTCGGAAGTATAAAGAAAAGATACAAGACCATCGTAAAACACCTCCAATGGGTGAACTTCCCAAATCGCTTTAAATATTGCATTTTAGATGAGAGGGATGGTGAATCAAAATGCGAATGTCGGACTTCATAGTGCGTTCTGCCATTGTTCCAGAACTTAATGCCACCGATAAAGAAGGCGTGATTCGAGAGCTTTTAGAAAGCCTCTGTCGCAATGGTTGCTTTAAGGATGTGGATGTTGAAGACATAATCAAAGCCGTATTAAAACGAGAATTGCTAGGTTCAACTGGTATTGGTGATGGAATTGCAATTCCTCATACGAAATACAGTGGCGTAGACAAATTAGTTGGGGTTTTGGGTATTTCTCCTACTGGGGTTAGTTTTGGCAGCAGAGATGGAGAACCAGTCTTCGTGTTTGTGTTGATAATTTCGCCTGTTGATCAACCTGTAGTCCATTTGCGAGCTCTTGAAACTGTTTCGAGAGTACTTCGTGATGATCCTTTGGTTAAGGCTTTAAGGGCCTGTACCACTGCCGATCAATTGTTTGAGCAAATGAATCAGTACTCGAAAATGTAGTTTGTAAGTTTTGGTCGGGAAAATTATTGGAGATCTTTTGGTGGATGATGCGAGCCATGAACTTCTGAAGAGAGTTGTTAAAATTAAAAACCCAAATGGGTTTCATATGCGGCCTAAAGCTGCATTTGTTGAGGCTGCATCCCGTTTCGTTTCTGATGTTAAATTGATTTGGGAAGGTCAGGTTTTTAATGGCAAAAGCATGTTCGAACTTATGCTTGTTGCTGCAGGCGAAGATAGCGAAGTGACTCTCGAAGTTTTTGGATCTGACTCTCATTTGGCCTTGCAAGAACTTGAAAAAGTTCTCGCAGAGGATGATGTTTCTATTTTGGATTGATGTTGTTTATTTGTCTGGAACAAGGTGCTGATGGAAGTTTATCGAGGAATACCGGTTTATCCTGGGGTTGTCATAGGCCCTGCTTTGTTGCTTGACACCGAAGGGTATTTGATTCCCCAAAGGTCGATCAGTGCTTCTGAAGTGGTAGATGAATTTGAACGGCTCAAGATTGGGATTCGAGACGCAGCAATCGAGGTCCGATCAAATCAAGCTATAATTGCTACTAAAGTTGGTACGCAGTACGGTGCTATCTTGGGCGCTCATGCCCAGATGATTGAAGATCCATTTCTTCTTGGCGAAATTGAATCACTGATTTCGAAAAAATTCTTTACCGCAGAATATGCACTTAGTCTGGTAATGCGTAAGCATATTAAAGAAATACAAAGCCTTCCTGATGCAAGAATGGCATCGCGCGCCACAGACCTATTTGACATTGAAAAACAAATTCTTGGAAAGTTGATCGGGCAACG
>CAJCCR010000004.1 GCA_903960945.1 uncultured Planctomycetaceae bacterium | reverse complement strand
TCGAGTTCTGCATTTACAGGAACAGCATAATTAATCCAAGTGTTGGTTTGTTCGTTGCGAAGTTCTTTGCCAATAATTCCGATGATGTCTCCCATGCGATTGGTGATGATTCCCCCTGCAGCACCGGGGTTGTTAGTGATCGCATCCACCACATAGACATTGCCTGAATAGGGCGCCTCGAATATTCCAATTCTGCCAAAAAGCCTTGCATAGGCTGCGATGGTTCCCTTCATTACCGAAACGGGTTCATCTCGGGTTGCAATTTGAAACTGGTTGCTGAATGCAAGAATAGCAGTGCCTGGGTTCGCAAGGGGAGCTTTTGCAGCAGCAACGATGTCATAAAAAGGCAGGTCATCAATTTTGGATTTATCTGTTCCTATTTTCAAGAGTGCGATATCCAACTCAGGTTCCATTGCTACCAGCTTGGCGGGCAATCTAGTTCCATCGTAAAGATGAACCCTTAGGTCGGTTGTTTCCATTAGATGGTTTGCGACGGTAAGAACATATCCATTGGGGCTGACCAAAACGCCTGTGCCATAGGCTGGTAGACCTTTGAAACCTCCAGAGCCATAGATCTTGACCATTTTCGGGTTCACTTTTTGAACCACATCGTTGAGCGACATTTCGCCTGCTTGGTAAGAAACAGCAAGTGCTGCAAAAAGTGATGCTTGTAGTAAGAAAGTCATGTGTATAGTTCCGATTGCGTTACTAGAAAACCATTAGAAACATCATACTTGATTTTGCTTCAATTTTAATGAAATTCGACTGTCACTTCTCTTGGAAAATCTTTCGGTAGCGGACGATAATTTTGAGATGAAACTATCGAAGGTAGTTAAGCTAGGGTTTATTCCAACTTCCATCCATCCACTTTAAGTGAAGCGTATTCCTTATCGCCATACTTGATTAGTATCTTGCCGGGAAGTTCCCTTCCAGAGGAATCTTTTTTGTAGTCTGAGAAGTGGATTTCGCAGGGGTCATCCTCACGATCGGTGGAAACCTCGTAACCCAAAAGCTTCGAATCAGCAGGATTGAAGTACCACTTGGTATTAACGCCAGCGAGATTGGTTCGTAATACTTCTGCATCGATGCGCTGTGATGCAAAGTTAGGTTTAAGACTGTTTTCGGAAGGGGTATAGTAAGGCTCGATTCCCCCGTGTGAGAAATCGCCTACAAACCCTTTTTCGCCATAGGCTAATAACTGTCTGAGTTGGAAGAAGGCAACGAGAAGCCCGCCACTTCCGGGGGGATCTTTAAGCACCTTTCCTGTTTGTTCTACAGCCAAAGGTTCAACGGAAAAATCGATGCCATCGAAAATGCCCTGAACGAGATCATTCTTGGCGTCCTTTGCACCCTTTGCAAGAATGCGCAAAACAACAACGGCCTGTCTCCCTTTGTCACCTATCTTGCCTGTGGTTTGCACCTGCCAGTTGCCCGAGAGGGAAGAGAAGTCGCCATTCTTCTTGAAGTTGTTAAGGAGCTTTTCTTTTTCGAGTTTGTTGAAATAATAGTTTGCATAACCAGGCTTGGCTTCATAAAGCTTTGCTGCTGGCCCGGTTGGAAGTTTTGGCCCGGGAGCATTTGGAGGAATCTGCCCTTTGGGTAGTGGCATTGGCATAGGTTTGGGTTTTGGGTCAGGGTCAATAGGCACCGGGGGTGCGCCATTGGGGTTTCCTATCTCCATTTTTTCTGATCCCATCAGCCTGACCAAAACTTCTTTTCTTTCTGAAGATCCATTTTCTAACTCACGCTTGTAAGTCAAAGGCAGCCGCCAGCCTTTGGGGTACAAGCCAAGTACATTTTTAAACTGGTTCACACTCGTCATCGGTCTGCCAGCAAAGTAGAGAAGCTGATCATCGATTTTAATTCCCCTACGGGAAGCATCGGAATCAATCATGCCACTCACGGATACTTTTCCGAGGGCGGATTCTTCGAAACCACTAGCAACCACTGCGCCCAGGGAGGCATGATCGACAAAGTGCCCAGCACGCAAATGACCCATGAAGTTTTTTATCTGATTGATGGAGATGGCATAACCCACACCCGAATTGATGCGCGATCTTTTATCGAAAGAACCCCTACCATTGATGCCAATCAATTCTGCATTCATGTTGAAAAGCGGCCCACCCGAATTACCGGGGTTGATGGAAGTATCGATCTGGATGCAATCGGTATATTCGAACATCCCTTTTTCTGGATATTGATAGCGATGCGTGCCACTCACCAAACCGAAAGTTACGGTGGGGGAAAAGTCGGTAGCCAGCATGAAAGGGTTACCCATTGCGATCGAGAAATCGCCTACTTGAACTTTGTCGCTGTTGGCAAGTTTTGCAAAAGGGAAAGGTTTGTTTGGTTCCTTGGGAAGAAGTTTGATGAGTGCAACATCGCCAACTTTATCGAGCCCAACAAGAACAGCATCGTAAAGGATACCATCTTGAAGGCCGCATTTAAGAGCAGGGCTTTGGCCGGCAACCACATGGAAGTTGGTAAGTGCAAAACCATCAGCACTAATGAGAACGCCTGAACCGCCCCCCGTAACCACTGCGACCACAGCGGGTGCCACCTTTTTAATGACATCCATGCGGGAGGATTCAAACTGTTTTAATTTGGGATCGAGGTCAGCAGCAAAGCAAAGATTAAAGTTTAGCAAAGCAGCAAGCATGGCCCAAAAAATACGGGTTCTCATGTTCAAAGATCCTTTCATTACTTATTAATTTGAGCGTTCGCTAGGTCGAGGTGTTTGCCAAATTCCAGTGGGTTGGAAGAGCGCACAACAATACGAAGCCTTTGTACATCCTTGATGCTAAGATTGATTGCGTTATCGCGTTTTTTATCTTTGCGCGTTAACTCTAGCTTTATAAGTTGTTTGCCATCCCCTTCGATTTCGAGGATTACTGATCCTTCTATCCCGCCTACAAGATCATCAAAACCAGCGATGGCTTTGAATTCGCGGTATTCACCCTTAAGGTCGAATTCTAGATCGGTGGTTGCAAGCATTGCCAGACCCTTGGCGTAAGTTATTCCGTTGATGCGAAGTGGCCCGCCATCAAGGTTGGTATCTTTTCTGAATGCGGAAAGTCGTTCTTCATCTTGCGATAAAAGTATTTTGCTGGGCTCGATGTCGGAGAGGTATGCGAGTTTGCCTTTGCTGAAATCAAGCTTATTAATGGATGCCAAAGGCAGGGTTAAATCCAAGCTCGCAGAGGTCTTGATTATAAGGTTCTCTTTGTCGAGGGTGATCTTTGCAGCTAGAAACTCGGACTTTGATTTATCGATGACCTTGCAAAGAACAGGTAAAGCCTCGGCATCTAGGGACCGCAAAAAGACTAGCCCATGAAGGTTGGCCTGCGGCACTGGGATCGGTTTGGTGGAACCTACAGTGCTGAACTCCATGGTTTTACCATCATCGCTTCCTTTGCCCAATGTGCCTTCAAGAAGGTTTAGAATTCCTTCGGGGTTGTCTGCATCTTTTTTGAGAATCGCAACGACATCACGCTTGCGCTTTTTGCTAATTCTTTCATTCCAAGTCGCTCGATCAGAAGCAACCTGAGCTTTAAAAAGCACCCATGAAATCTTGTTTGTTGGGACGATTAGTTTTTCTCCGCTTGGCAAGCTTAGCTCTATCGAATCGCCTTTGATTGCGCAAGCGTTGGCGACAATCTGGGAGCCATCTGAAAGCTCGACAAGTGAAAAAGGATTGGGCGGATGAATTGCGGTTGGCTCGAGAGTAACCTGCATCATTTCTAAAAGTGGGATTTTGCGAACTGCGCCTGAAGCATCCAGCACGATTTCCGTGTCGGTGAAGGAGGTGATTTTACCTTGAATGGTTTCACCCTTGAGAGTTTTAAATTCAGCAGCATCAACGACAAAGGGTTGAGTCGTAAAGACTATCAACCCAATGCTGAAAACCAGAGTAAGAATAGTGGAAGGTTTGTTCATCACGGTGCGGGATTCGCATCTCCCAATCGTTTGAAATAAATTTCGACAGCTTCACGGTATTTTGGAGGAAGACTTCGGGTGAGTTCCACCATGGCCCGTGCTCTATCTTTCTCAGGAAGTTTACCCCATACTTCTGCAAGTTCTCGTACGCGTTTTTGATCTACCTGACCTGCACCGCCACCATTACCACCAATGCTATCTTGCTGAGGCGCGGAGGATTGCACATTATTTCCTGGAGGGCCGTTGCCTGCGCCGGGGGCACCAGGGCCACCCGCACCATCTCCAGCTTTCTTTGCCTGATCTTCCATTTCCTTGATCATTTCATCCAAGCGTACAACAACTTCCTTTTGGATTTTTTGTGTCTTGTTGCCACCCTGTCCCAGATCCAACCTGCGTTGAATGTTTTCCATCTTGCGTGAAATCCATCCGAGGTCTTTTTCCCGCCATACCATCATTTCGATCGCCATCAAGGCTGCAACATTGCGGTAGCGTTCGGGAGATTCTGAAACATCATCGAGAAGCCTGTTGATGGTATCATCAGCTTCTTTTTTCATCATCAGGGAATATTCAGCAACAGCCTTGTGAAAAAGATAGGAGGAAGGATCTGCAACCTGTTCAGGTCGGAATAGTTTCAAAGTGTCCAGCGCAAGTTCATATACCTTGTTCTGACTTAAGATTCTGGAATAGGTGACTGCTAGGTTGGCGCGAAAGAACATGGGCTTGGAAGCATCTTTAAGCAATGCTGGAATTTCTTGTGGGGCTTCGAAGACAGATTCCTTTGCCTGATTAAGAATGAGTGCAGCTTCAGGGTCAAGAAGCGCAAAAGTTTGTGCAAGCTTGTCAGAATAACTATCCGCGCCTGCCCACAAAGTGTCCATCGCTTTTTGTTGTTCAGCGGAAAGTGGAGGCTTGGTTTTCGCCCATGCATCAGCTTGGGCTTTAACCTCTGCTGCTGTTGGAGATTTCAGCACCCCAAAAGATGGAATTTCCAAAATGGGTTTTACTGGGGGCACAGGGTTTGCACCGCTGCACCAACTCCAGCTTAATACTCCCAATGCCAAAGCGCCTGCAACTATTCTTGATCCATTAATCATTGCTAACACCCTTCGTTTATTGGCCTTT
>CAJCCR010000003.1 GCA_903960945.1 uncultured Planctomycetaceae bacterium | reverse complement strand
CGTGGATCGGTTTGTTGTGTGTGCCAAGTTGATAATTGTTTCAGTTGCGTTAATTCGCCTATGGCTGCCATTGCTTCCTCACCCGTGCTTGTTCCAGCAAATGTAAGCGTTTCTAATTCAGGTAAATCTTTAAGCATTGCAAAACCACTGCCTGTAAAACCCTTCTTACCAAACGCAGGATGATAAAAAGAAAGGTTCTTCAGCGATTTCATGGTTGCTAGATAGCGAAAAGCTTCATCTGTTAATGGGGATCCGTCAGTTACAAAACCTTCTAAATTTAATTTCGCTAGGCGCTTGATAGAGGAATCGTCGATACCTTTAGCATTTCCTATTGCGATACGCCTTATCCCAAGGCTTTCAATGGCTTTAAACTGGTCCTCAGTTAATGGTTGATTTGCCTGAAAATTGAGTACCATGCCCTTGAATGCCCAGTGGCGACCGATTTTAGCTTTAAGGGGTTCAAGCACTGGCGGAACCGTTGGTGTCGTGGGCTCAGCAGCAATAAGCAGCGATACGGCTAGGAGGCAAATTGTGACGATTGATCGAGATGTAGCCATTGTGTCCTTCAGAAAAGCACGGGGTGAAATAATATCGTTTGATCATAAAGCTTATTATGTTCAGATTGAATGTTCTATAGGGCATTTCCTTTATTTACGGCTTACATTAATTCCGTTACGACGCCCTTTGAAAGACCGCCTTGGAAATTATAAGGCGGCGGCATTCCGATTTTAGTGGTGACAGTTTGCCAAACATTTGCAATTGGCATTTCTTGCTTTGCTAAATGCCCTTGATGCTTGATCCCTAGCTTAGAAACAACGCAAAGGAGGAGAGGAAGATGTTTCGAATCATGTGCATTTGGCCTATATTAGTAGTGGCCCATGCGGCAATGGTGTTATAGAGTAATTTACCTGCATTTTCCTTTGCTTCTTTAAGCTTTCCACGAAATTAAGCCTGTTCTAAAAGATAAAGTGAGTCTAGTTTTCGCCACATGGTTAATTTTTTGTCTTCCTGAGCTTTGTGCGTAATGGTGTGTAAATCTCATGCAATATCTGTGAGGTATTTGTAGCGTAGGGCTTCGTCCCCTTCGGTGCGGGGAATCTGGCTGACAACACGGGTGCTGTCAGTTTGGAAAGCTTGGGCGATGATGCAGATACAACCAGCGCTATGTATGGCTAGCTTGTTTATGCCTATTGGGGTGAATCCTATATTCCTTACGATAAGGTCTGGCAAGAATTGATATGTTTGGAAAATCCATCACCAAATTATTTCTGCAGAAAGGGTAATGTCATTGACCACGATTTAGCGATTCTTTACGATAAACTACTCTTCTATACAGTCAAATCAGGATTCTGACATGAGTTTTGTTCCTTACTTTTTTAGGGTTGTATTGCTGCTGCTGACTGCGTGTTGCTTTTCTACCAATACCCGTGCTGCTGATGTGGAGTCAGACTCGTTTGCCAAAGTCAGGCAGGTATTCATCAAGAATTGTGTTTCGTGCCACTCCGAAGCGGGGAAAATTCGGGGTGGATTGGATCTGACTACGGCGGAAAAAGTCCTTGCCGGCGGATCTTCTGGGCCGGCTTTGGTACCGGGGCGATCAACCGAAAGCTTGATGATCCAGATGGTCCAACCGGGTCGCATGCCACACATGCCGCCTAAAGGGCAATTGCTGCAGGATGAAATTGAGACCTTGACTCGCTGGGTGGATGGAATTAGCCCTACAGTTGCAAAGACTAAACTTGCCAGCCGCGATCACTGGGCCTTGCAAAAACTTGCGAGCCCAGCAATTCCAAAGATTGGGGAGAAGGATTGGGTTCGTCAACCGCTGGATGCTTTCGTACTTTCTCGCCTCGAATCCAAGGGACTCAAGCCCTCGCCGCAAGCAGATAAAACTACCTTGGTGCGCCGAGCCTATTTTGACCTCATAGGCTTGCCCCCTAGTCCGATGGCAATCCAGAAATTTTTGAATGATACTTCCATCAATGCGTTTGAAAAAGTGGTTGATGAACTGCTCGCTTCCTCTGCATACGGGGAACGCTGGGGCCGGCATTGGCTAGACCTTACCCGTTACGCTGATAGTGGCGGTTTTCATAACGACATCCCTCGTCCGAACGCTTGGCGTTACCGCGATTATGTGATTAAAAGTATTAATAATGACAAGCCTTTTGCGCAATTCATCCGCGAACAACTCGCTGGCGACGAACTGTTGGATGCACAAGAGGAACAACTGATAGCGACCGGGTTTGGGCGTAATGGACCATCCAATGACGACAACATGGGCAAAACCCCCAAGGATATTGAAAAATATCGCCTTGATGAACTTGACGGTGTTATAAACACAACCTTTACCACCTTCATGGGTATGACGGTTGGCTGTGCTCGCTGCCACGATCACAAGTACGACCCCATCTCGCAGAAAGATTACTATCAAGTTCTGGCGATCTTTAACGGAACTTCCAAAAAAGATCTTCCTTTGTCAGGCAACACCGTTGAAAAAGGGAAATTGAAAGATCCAGAAAAAGGGATCATGGCACTCATCGACTCCACCCCGCACCCGAAGCCGACCCACCTTCTCTGGCGTGGAGATTTCAACAATCCCGGGCCCATCGTCCCGCCCGGAGTTCCCGCAGTTCTTACCTGGAAAGATTGGCCGATTCAGGAAGCTGCGAAAAACGCAAAGTCGTCCGGAAGGCGGCTTGCTCTTGCCGAGTGGATCGCTTCGACCGACAATCCTCTTACCTATCGTGTCTTGGCTAATCGATTTTGGCAGCATCACTTTGGCCGTGGGATTGTCGAGACCTCGGGTAATTTTGGTCGTAGCGGGGGTGCGAATGCGCACCCGGAATTGCTCGATCACCTCGCAGCTTGGTTGATCGCAAACGGTGGTCAATGGAAACCGTTCCATAAATACATAATGCTTAGTGCTACTTATCAACAAGGCTCCGGGCATGATGCAGCATCCGTTGTCATCGATCCCGAGAACCGGCTTCAATGGCGCCAGAACAAAAGGCGGCTCGAAGCTGAAGCCATCCGCGACAGCATCCTTGCCATTGCAGGCACGCTTGACCCCAAAATGGGTGGTCCGGGAATCAAACCGAGGATCCGCCCCGAGTTGTTGCCCGCAAGTGAACGTAACAAATGGCCCCTGATCGCAGCCGAGGGGCCGGAGCATTGGCGGCGCAGTGTCTATATTTACTCTAAGCGTCAACTGCTTTTTCCCTTGCTGGAACTTTTTGACGCACCTAATACGACTGATGTCTGCGATTGTCGTCTGGCAAGCATCGTGCCAACTCAAGCATTATTGCTAATGAACGATGAATTCGTGGCTGATCAGGCTAGGCGATTCGCTGAATCGCTGATGAAAGTGCACGGCCTCGATTGGGACATGTTAATTCAACAGGCCTACACCAAATCCCTTGGTCGGAGCCCCTCTACAGAACGAATGAGTCAGGCAAATCTCTTTATCAGCCAGCAAGCTTCGGCGCATCGGGAATCCCAAAGCAAGACTCCTGATCTCGATGCACTCATTGATTTGTGCCATGTGTTATTCAATGCCAACGAATTTATTTTCATCGATTGAAAGGCGAATGTCATGCTCACACGACGCGATTGGCTCCAACAAGCCGGCGTGGGGTTCGGCTCACTAGCTCTTGCCAGCCTGCTCAACCAAGATGCGCACGCTGCGGATCGCTCTTCGAACCCGCTTGCCACAGCGACTCCCCATCACCCCGCTAAAATTAAATCGGTCATCTTTCTTTTCATGTACGGCGGCCCAAGCCACATAGATCTCTTCGATCCCAAGCCGGCTTTGGCGAAATACGATGGGCAGGCGATTCCCGTATTCAAGCAAGATGATGTTTTCATGAGTGGCAAGACGAAAAACATTGCCATGAAAAGCCCCTACAAATTTGCCAAATACGGGCAAGCGGGCATCGACATCTCTGAAACTTATCCAGAGTTGGCAAAACACGCTGACAAACTTTGTGTCATTCGTAGCATGCACTGCGAGAGCAACAACCATGGACCAGCGATCTTCCAAATGAACAGCGGGTCCATCCTTGCAGGTCGGCCCAGTATGGGGTCCTGGCTGACCTACGGCCTTGGCACCGAAGGTGAAAACCTGCCGGGTTTTGTCGTGATGCTTGATCACCAGGGAGCTCCGATCAACGGGGCCATGAACTGGTCGAATGGTTTTATGCCCGCAGCATATCAGGGAGTTCCATTTCGACCCAATGGCGAACCCATTGCCTATCTTTCTCCGCCAACTGGGGTGACTCGGGGTCGCCAACGCGCCCGCCTCGATTTGCTTAAACAGTGGAACGAAGGCCATGCTGCGGCCAATCCTGCAGAATCGGCCCTCTCCGCCCGCATCGCCTCTTACGAACTGGCTTTCCGTATGCAAACGCACGCAACGGAAGCGGTCGATCTGACCCAGGAATCAGTCAGGGATCAGAGTCTCTATGGGCTCGATAACAAAACTTCCCATCACTTCGGTAGGAATTGTCTTCTCGCCCGGAGGCTCGTTGAACGCGGAGTCCGTTTTATTCAGCTTTACAGCGGGGGCAATGAAGGGCCTAAGGCGTGGGATGCACATGACGACTTGAAGAAAAATCACGACCTTCATTGTGCTGAGACTGACAGGCCTATTGCTGGATTGCTCACCGACCTGAAAAACCGGGGATTGCTCGATAGTACCTTGGTCATCTGGGGTGGAGAGTTTGGCCGTACACCGACTGCCGAAAGCGGCAAGGGTCGCGACCACCATGCCCGAGGATTCACCATATGGCTTGCGGGTGGGGGGATTCGCGCTGGCATGATCCACGGGGCGACTGACGAATTTGGCTATCATGCAGTTGAAAGCAAAGTCTCTGTGCCAGACCTACACGCTACGATCCTTCATCTCCTTGGCCTTGATCATAAAAAACTTACCTATCGTTTTATGGGGCGGGACATGCGCTTGACTGATGTCAGCGGCGAAATCATCAAACCGATCCTCGCCTGATATATAAACTGGCTGACAATTACAGTGGCTCTCAATTTCCGATAGGGTTTGAATAAAAGAAAACCTGCTTATTCCCTTGGCTGGCCAATTTGGTGAATGATTTGGCATAAGCTGATGCGAGATATGGCAAAAGAAAATTGGAAAGACGATAAAATCTTTCAAGATGTTATGGAAATCCTGAACTTCAAGAAAGAATTAATTGAAAAGACAGTATTTGACTTTAATTGATTTTTAGCCCAAGTTACTAATTGTTTGGTTATAAAAGGAGTTTTGTCAAAAGGCGATGTTAAAAACTGATTTCACAAGTTCATTCGTTGCATTTTTTTTTTGTTAAAAATTGAGTTAAATTTGAATATAAATGATGAGCAAAAAAACACATTAGTTAAAAGCTTTACCTTTGCAATCGTGGGCGCCTTTTTTAATTTTATCTGAAATGAAAACTAATTTCCCAAGCAACTTGGTTTATATCATTTTAATTTTCGTGTTTTTGCCT
>CAJCCR010000002.1 GCA_903960945.1 uncultured Planctomycetaceae bacterium | reverse complement strand
TGATAGTACCAAAAACACAAAAATCACAGAAAGCGGGAATACCAACTTGTTTCGAAGGTCTTGGCCCTCCATGATTTGCAAAAAGCTTAACCCAGTCCATTCAGTTTTCATCGAGGGCGAAAGAACTTCAAGTGATTTTTCGTCCATTTTAGTTACTGCATCTGCGGAACTTAATATCCAAGGCAGATTGATTCCTACTATTTGCGAAGCAGGATATAGATTATAGCGAATGACCATATTGGGCCCGTTGGTATTGTTGAAATTCACAATCGTACCTAGCGGGACCATCTGGCCATTAGTATTGGATACATTAATTAGGGCAAGACTTTCAGGCTTGTCTCTAAATTCAGGTTCCGCCATTACGGTAACTTGCCAAAACCTGCCAAAAGCGTTGAAGTTGTTTATAAAAATAGAACCAATGAGTGAATTCATCGCATTGTTTACATCTTGGATTTTGATTTGGAGTGCTTTAACTTTATCTCGATCAATATCTGCAAAAAGCTGTGGTGTCTGTGCTTGGTATAAAGTAAAAAGGGCGTACATACCTGCGATGGAAGACCTTTGATCCACCAGTTTTTGAGTTTCTTTCTCGAGGCTTGCTGCACCGAGATCACCCCGGTCTTCAACCATTAATTGAAATCCCCCAGCGATCCCAATCCCGGGTACAGGTGGGGTTGGAAGCACTTGAACTTTGGCCTCCCGATTGAATTGTTTGATCGTTTCGTTGATTTTAAAGGTGAGAGCAGTGGCACTGAGTTCTTTGCTCTTTCGTTCGTTGAAAGGGTCTAATACTACGAACATCGATGCATTATTGGATGCAAAAGCATTGTAAAGAAATGAAAAACCAGAGGTGGTAAAGGTGTGCGCAACTCCTGGAACTTTCAAGGTTGCTTTTTCTATCTGTGCCATCAATTCTTGGGATCTTTGAAGGTTTGCACCATCGGGTAAAAGCACATTCATCAAAAGCCATCCCTGATCTTGATTAGGAACAAAACCTTTTGGGATTTTTGCGAACAAACCAACCGTTGCGAAAACTATGAACAAATAAAATGCAAGCACTATAAAGCAATATCGAAGGCACTTGGTCACCATCCATCCATAAACATTGGTGCCGATGCCAAAGGTTTTTTCAAAGAGCCAGAAAAACCATCCGAGAAATAAATCCAGCAGGAATTGGAGTGTGTCTTTTTTTGAACCGGGTGGTTTGAGAAGGATGGCTGCAAGTGCGGGGCTCAAGGTTAATGAGTTGATAGCAGAAAGCACGGTGGAAACAGAAATGGTAACTGCAAACTGTTTGAAGAATTGGCCCGTTATACCGCTGATAAAGGTGCATGGGATAAAGACCGCACATAGTACGAGAGCTACTGCAATTACCGGCCCGGTTACTTCTTTCATTGCATTGCGGGCAGCTTCACGAGGTGTTGCGCCTTTGTGCAGCCACCTTTCCACATTTTCCACAACTACAATCGCATCATCCACCACAATCCCGATCGCAAGCACCAATCCAAAAAGCGAAATGTTGTTGATGGAATATCCCAACAGGGCCATTACTGCAAAAGTTCCAATGATTGCAACTGGAACCGCAATGAGGGGAATGAGTGTTGCACGCCAGCTTTGTAAAAAAACTAGAACCACAATACCTACAAGAATGATTGCATCTCGCAGGGTTTTAAAAACTTCAGCAATAGATTCGCTGATAAAAGGAGTGGTATCGTAAACAATACTATATTCCATTCCTGGTGGGAAATTCTTAGCAAGTTGCTGCATCTTTTTTTTAATCCCTGCAGCAACATCGAGGGCATTTGTACCTGGGAGTTGAAAAATTGCCAAGGCTACCGAAGGCAAACCATCCACGGTTGCAGACATATCGTAACGAAGGGCGCCCAATTCAACTCTACCAACGTCTTTGAGCTTGACAAATTTTGGCGTAGTGTTGGGTGCTTTATCAGAGGCAGTTACAGTTTTTAGGATGATATCGCCAAATTGTTCAGGGTTTTCTAGGCGGCCCAAGGCGTTAAAGGGATACTGGGTTTCGGTCAATTCCGGACTGGGTGCCTGCCCCAGTCTGCCTGCTGCCAAGGGAGCGTTTTGCTGTTGGATTGCATTGACAACATCATTTGAGGAAAGACCAAGGTGAGCAAGTTTTTCCGGATCCAGCCAAGCGCGAATTGCATAATCCCTTTGCCCCATAATTGTGATATCGCCAACCCCCTCTAGTCTGAACACTTCATCTTTAACATGAATGGTGGCGTAATTTGAAAGGAAGATATCATCATAACGCCCATCTGCTGATGTGAAATTGATTGAAAGAAGAATCTGGGGGGCTTTTTTCTTAATCATCAACCCTTGCTTTTGAACTTGCTTCGGGAGTTGAGGCACTGCAAGGTTGACACGGTTTTGTACTGCAACCAGTGCGGTGTTCAAATCTGTATTCAATGCGAAGGTAACAGTAAGGTTGTATAGGCCTGTATTGTCGCATGTGGAGGACATGAACAACATGTTTTCTACGCCATTTACTTGTTGTTCGATCGGGGCAGCAATAGTATCTGCAACCACTTGAGCGCTAGCTCCGGGGTATACCACGGAAACTTGAACCGTTGGAGGTGCAACAGGAGGGTACTGGGCAATAGGAAGGGTGATTAGGGCCAGTGCCCCAGCGATTGTAAGAAAGACAGAGACCACCGCTGCGAATATCGGTCGGTCGATAAAGAAATTGGAAATCACTCTTTGCTCGGTTTGGTTTCGGTCAGACTACCATCTAAGAACTGTGTTACCGGCATTTCGATTAAATCTGGCCTAATGGTAGTTCCCGGTCTCACTAAGTGGATTCCAGAAACGACTACTTTTTCATCAGCATTCAGGCCTGATTCAATTGCTCTTAAGTTATCAGGCTGCAACTCGCCCACTGTAACCCTTCGGTATTCTAATTTATAATCCTTATCCATCACATAGACGAATTTCAATCCTTGGTCTGTACCAATAGCTCTATCTGCAACCAAGATTGCATTTTTAGGATTAGAAATTGGAACTAATACCCTGCAAAACATGCCATGCACAAACAAGGGAGTCTTATCATTTTTGAATATGTTTTTTATAATTGCACGAAGATTTATGGTGCCTGTCTGAGAATCAATAAGGTTACTGCTAAAATTTAAAGTTCCTTTATGCGGGAATCCTTTTTCATCAGCCAAGCCTATAAAAACCGGCCTATCTATAGAGTCCATTGTTGATGCAGGTTGCGCTTTTTTTGATTGTACCTTCCGGATGACCTTGAGCAATGTTCTTTCGTCCGCATCGAAGTAGCAATAAATCGGATCTTCGGAAACGATGGTGGTGAGTTGGGTGCTATCTTGGGTTACAAGATTTCCCAAGGTTACAAAATATTTGCTGATACGCCCGGAGATAGGCGAAATCACGGAACAAAACTCGAGATCTAGGTTGCGCACTTCCAATGAAGCTTTTGATGCCTCAACTGCCGCAACAGCTTCCTCTTCTGCTGCAACATATTTATCGAGTTCTTGTTTGCTTATCGCACCCGGAGTTTTCCCCACGTCTTTAGCACGCAGATTGTCCGCCTTGGCTAGTTTGAGTTTGGCTTCATAAAGTTTGACCTGTCCCGTGGCGTCGTCCAGTTTGGCCTGATAAGGCCTAGGGTCGATTGCGAAAAGTAAATCACCCTTTTGTACATAGGAGCCTTCCTTGAACGGGGTGGAAACTACATAGCCGGTGGCTCTTGGTTTCATTTCGACATAATTGATTGCATTAAACCTTCCGGTGAATCGAACATTTTCAGTAATTTCGCGTTGTACAACAGTGCTTACTTGCACAGCGGGGTTTTTATCCCCGTCTGGGTCAGGTAACTTTGGTGGTGTACAACCAAGGAGCATGGATATAAAAATGCATAGTGCTGCAGAAAAATATCTAAACATCTGTTGAACAATGCCTCTGAATTGGGTGGTCTATACCTAATGAAACTATTCTATCTTTAATCCCGAGATTTTCCGATAGTATTTTATGCCAATTTTGGCATGCATAAAAGAAGCAAGAGTTGTCCGCAGGTTTAATGCGATGCAACTCTAGTCAGTTTTGAGTCCAAGAAAGCAAACAAAAGCGTTTTATTTGTATTGCAGGTTCTTGATTTCGATACCCCCGTTTTCAGCCCGAATGCCAAAGGGGGTCTTCCCGGGCTTCGGCTTCATCATTTTTTGTAATTCGCCATTGTTTTTAAACTCAGCAGAATCGCCTTTCAGAATGATTTCGAAAGAATTCCAATCATCAAATTTGATGTTCTTGACATCGCCTTTTTTAATGTCGAACTTCATGCCCCGTAAATAAAGATCGTTGTTACACTTGGCATCAGGCTTGTATTCAAACTTGATGTGCACATCTTTTTCAAAATCTTGCAGGGTGTTGATAGTGAGATCACCCTTTACCTTGGGGTTGATCACAATGCTGCCATCTTTTGCGATGAACCGCATTTTTCCTGTATCGGATTTGCCCTCTAGAGGCTCATTAGTTTTGTTCATTTTCCAGCCCGAGAAATCTTTGCCATTGAAAAAAAAAGTAAACCCGGGGTCAGCCTTGGGTTCTGCAAAGGAAAAAGATACTACGAATAGTAATCCTAAAGCTGTTGCTAAAAAAGATTTCATCGAGAATGCTTTCTGAAGAATTAGAAAAAGATAACTAAGGTTTCCACCAAGCGTCAAGCTTCATGGATAACGATTTAACGATATCAGGGTTAGCTTCTGCTAGATTTTTTTCTTCATGAGGGTCTGAACCGATCTTGTACAACTCTATTTTCGCCTCGCCTGGAATCTTGATTCCACCTTTTGCATTTGCTGCATTAGGCACTATTAATTTCCAATCATTTGAAACACACCATCGCCAGGTGAGGTTCTTTTCAGGTTTTTCAATGTCAATTGCATTGTGCAGGAAACAAGCACCGACTACTGCATCACGCATCTTAACTGCGTTAGCATCAAGCAGATCAATCCCTTTTAAACCTACAGGTACAGGGAGATTACAGAACTTGTAAATTGTGGGGGCAATGTCGATCGAGGAAACAGGGGTATCAATCATTTGCGGTTTAATTTTACCGGGGTGTCGGAGCATGATGGGCGTGCGTAATCCGCCATCATAAGGAGACTGTTTTGAATCCAATCTGTATTGAGGGTTTCCTTCTTGTTGAATCCAGCCGTTGTCGGTGACATAAACAACGAGAGTATTTTCTGCGAGGCCTTTTTTGTCGAGATGGCCAAGAAGTTCGCCACAAGTTTCATCAAACCATTCGCACATGGCCCAATATCGGGCAAGATGAATGGAAGGTGTTTTATCTTTATACTTGGCCAAATATTTTTCAGGAGGGTTATGGGGAGAGTGTGGCAGCATGGGTGCGTACCATAAAAAGAAGGGTTTATCCTTGGAGGTTTCAATAAAGTCGAAGATGGGTTGAAGGCCTTTTCTGCCGATGTTTAAGCCTTCATCACCATGCCTGCCGCCGAGGGCTTGATCGCCATGCGACATACCATGGGTGAAGCCACCTGTTTTGAAATTGCCCTGCCACCATTTGCCAGTTTGAAAACTGTTGTAACCAGCCTTGCCAAGTTCTGCGGGGAGTCGTGGGCTATTTTCCATGAAACTGGTGATGCGATTCACTTGGGCCAAAAATTCAGGATCCTTATAACGCTGCGCCATCGGCTTGCCCATGGGCACAGGTGGTTCATTGCCCGTGATTTTGGATTCATGGGGATACTTGCCTGTTAGAATCGAAGCTAGGGAAGGGCAGCAAAGTGAAGAAGGCACATAGCCCCGTTTATAAACCAGGCTTTGGCTCGCAAGCTTATCAAGATGTGGCGTCTTGATTTGTTTGTGGCCCATAAAGGAGTAGTCGCCCCAGCCCTGATCATCCGAGACAATCAAAACCACATTGGGTTTATTTGTTTGGCTGACCGCTTGCTGGGTACAAGCGATCATTCCAATAATAATTAATAAAGATCTCATACAAGTTATTTCCTAGCTTATGTGGGCACCTTTTGCGTCAACATAGACGGCATAGAGAGACTGGCTTGCGGTCATGAACAAGCGATTGCGCTTGGGGCCACCAAAGCAGACATTGGAACAGATTTCGGGAAGAAGAATCTGGCCAATGCGAACGCCATCGGGCGCAAAGATATGCACGCCATCGTACCCTTCACCCACCCAACCTGCGCTGGACCAGATGTTCCCTTGGGTATCACAGCGGATACCATCAGAAAAGCCTGCGACTTTCTTGCCATTGAGTTCAAGGGTCATCGAGGTGAACTCTCTTGCGGGGCCAAGTTTTTTGCCATCAAGGATGTCGAACATCCAGATGTTCTTGGGTGCTTTTTCATAGTGCGATGCTCCCGTATCTGCGACATAAAGCTTTTTGTAATCAGGAGAGAAACATAGACCGTTTGGTTTGAAGGGCTCATCGGTGAGCTTTTCGATGACGCCGGTCTTTGCATCAATTCGGTAAACGGCTTCCTTCTGATTGGGTTGGGTGCTGGTGCCCGGAACTTTGATTCCTTCGTAATCCATCAGGGCGCCGTAGCCTGGATCGGTGAACCAGATAGAGCCATCTTCAGGGTGAACGACCGCATCGTTGGGCGCGTTGAAAGACTTGCCATTAAACTTTTCAGCAAGGGTGGTGATGGAGCCATCGTATTCGTAACGAACCACTTTTCGGGTGGAATGTTCGCAAGAGATCTGTCTGCCTTGATAATCGAAGGTGTTGCCATTAGAGCAACCGACCGGCTTGCGGAAAACACTTACATGGTTGTCTTCATTAAGGTAACGGAGTTGGCGATCATTGGGGATATCGCTCCAGAGGAGGTAGTTGCCTACGCCATTCCAAGCGGGGCCTTCGGCCCAAAGGTTGCCTGTTGCAAGGCGTTGGATGGGGGTGTTACCTATCTTTAATTTTTCGAATCGTTTGTCCAAGGCAATGATATCAGGGTCTGGGTAGCGGACTGGGTTTGCGCCCGGGGTGAAATCGCGTTTTACGGATTGCGCTAATGCCATGGGTGCAACAGCAAGAGCGCTAGCTGCGCCCAAAAAATTTCTTCGATTAAGGTTGGAAATGCTCATGAACAAAAACTCCGGCATAAGGGGGAGAAAAAATACTGAACTCGATGGGTATAGAGTAATCGCAAGGAGAGGTGCTAGGCAAGCATCTGTTTGGAAAAAGCTGGGAAATCTCAATGCTACCAAATTCGTGAAATTGCATAGGCATCGAAGGATTCATCCGCACTAACAATTTGGATGTTCTCGCATAAAGCTTGGGCCGCGAGCATCCGATCGAATGGATCACGATGATTGGTTGGATAAGGTAAATTGCAAACTGTAATCGTGTGGGATGGTTCCAAAGGTAACAGTAGAAATCCATATTTTTTGTAGCAAGTCTGCCAAAAGATATCGAATGGCTGGTTCATCTGCCATTTACCTTTGCTTACTTTGATTGCAATTTCCCAAAGGGAAACAGGACTGATTAGCACATCATTTTCAATATCTTGGATTGCGTTTTGTGCTGGGGTACTAAGTTTGAAATCACCAGTGGTGTACCAATAAACCGTATGCGCTTTACATGTATTCCTCAAAATCTTTCAAATGATCTTCATCATCCGCGATAATGGTGATCATGCCTTTACATAATCCGGGTCCGGGCCTTTGTTGGGATTTTTGGGGCTCGCTGATTAGCTTTGCAATTGGCTGTTCATTTTCGGTAATAATGAGTTCTTGGCCTGGGTTTAATTTGTGGATCAAATCTTTAAGACTGGCCTGAGCTTCTTCGATGGTGATTGATGTGAGCATTTGACTTCCAGTTTAAAATGATTGATCTATTTGCACTAGTATATTTGTAACACATAATTGGTAGTGTAACAAAAAGTTTACCATATCTGAAAAGCATCAAGCAGCAATCATAATGATAATTGAGGTGTTTTATGCGGTGCCATGGTTGAATTTAGGGGACTTCTTATCCGTCCCCTAATTAACGCAGATGAACCTTACTTGCCTTCTTTGGCCCACTGTTTCATTTGCTCGATGTTTTTCAACAGGATAGCGTTTTTACTAGCACCCTTCTTGGGGCCCAGATATTCGGCCATGTCGCTATCGTACTGCGCTTCGGTTTCAGGAATTCGCCCCAGATCATTGGTGCGGATTTCCCAATCTGCAAGTGCCTTGCGATGCCTTTCAAGTTCCGCAGCATATTTTTCGTCTGATGCAAGGTTCTTGATTTCCCAAGGGTCGTTACGAAGATCGTAAAGTTCTTCTTTGGGTCTTTTAGTTGCATAAATCTGGCTTTGAATCTGGTCGAGTTTGCCTTGGTTAAAAAGTTCTTTCATGCGGATGAGGATTTGCTTGCCATCCTTGTAACCATTGGGTTGAAGGTGGGGCCTTTCATTAAGGTAGTTGCGGATGTATTTGAAATTTTCGGAGCGTGCGGAACGAATATGCTCGACGGTTTCATCGGCCCGATCCCTTGCGCTGAACACAAATTCACGGGGTTTGTAATCTGTGGCGAAAATGTTTTTACCCTGCATGGATTCCGGAATGGGGATTCCAGCAAAAGCCAAGGAACTTGCAGCGATATCGATATGCTCGACTAAATCATCCCGAACTTTGTTGGGAGCAACCTTGGGGCCGTGAACCACTAGGGGCACATGAATGCCTTCTTCGTAAAGGAATTGTTTTCCCCTTGCATGGCTGATGCCATGATCGGTCCAGAAAAAGATGATGGTGTTATCGTAGACATTTTCGTTTTTGAGTCGTTCGATGAGTTGGCCTAAAAGTTTGTCTGTAAGCCTGATGGTGTCAAGGTAGGCCGCCCAGTCGTTTCGAATTACCGGGTCGTTAGGGTAATAGGGTGGGAGTTTGATAAGTGGGGAATTGGGATCTGTGGGTTTTCCCAGTTCTTTGAGAACGAGGTCATCCCAGTTTTTTCCTTCGCGGTATTTGCCGCCATGAAGTTGGATTTGAGTGAAGAAGGGCTGATCTTTTTTTCGATTAGCCCAATCATTGCCATCATAGATTTTCGGATTAAAATCGAAGTTGTAATCGGTTTTGCCTTTTGCGATTTGCGGGAAAGCGCAGTTGGAAGTGTGATATCCAGCTTGTTGAAAAAGGGAGGGTACAGGAACAACTTCTTTGGGAAGGTTTATTTTAAGTGAACCTCTGCCACTGCGATGATGTTGCGCGCCTATGGAAGTCTGATACATACCTGTGATCATTGCGCTGCGAGAGATGGAGCAAATGGGGCCTGTAACAAAGGCATGGGAAAAGCGTGTACCTATGGTTGCCAATTGATCGAGGTTGGGTGTTGCGATTGCCTTTTCGCCATAGCAGCCAAAATGTGCGGACATGTCTTCAACCACGACCCAGATAATATTGGGTTTACTGGTTTCGACAGCGTGCGCGGAAGAAACAGTAAGTGCGCCAAGGAGTAAAAATCTAAACATAAGTATGGGGTCCTTTATTTCAGGAGTAGTTTGATTTTTTCAGCAAGAACTTCATAAGCTTTAGGGCTTAGATGAAGTTTATCATCTGCGAAGCAATCGGCTTTATACTGGCCTGAAGATTCAAGAAACAAAGGGGCGATGTCTACGAAGGTGAGTTGGGGATTGGTTTTGCAGTAGGATTCCAAAAGAGAGTTGGCTTTTTTTTGATCCGCCATTTGTTTGTCGCGGGAGGCACTATGTTTAATGCCTAGCAAGATGATTTTGGTTTTCGGGTTGTCTTTGTGGATGAAGTTTACAAAGGCCTTAAAATCTTCTGCGACTTGTTCAGGAGTGCGCTTTGCGTTGATATCGTTGTCGCCTGAATAGAAAACAATGGTTTTGGGTTTGTAGGGGAGAAGAATGCGGGGTGCGAAATGAACAACATCGCGGGTTTGCGAGCCACCGAAACCGCAGTTTTCGTAGGGCTTGCCCGGGAAATTTTCAGCGAGGTTCCAACGGCGGATGGTGGAGCTTCCTGTAAAGAAAACAGCCTCAGCAGAAGGAGGTTTTTCTTTTAATCGCTTTTCGATTGCGACGATATCTTTTTCGTATTTTTCAACTCTTTTGGAATCAGCATCTTGGAAGGATGGTAAAAGTAGCAGGCAAAAAGAAAATCTGAGAAGCATAAGCATGATGCAAGCCTTTAATAAGGTTAGATGAATCAACATTTAAGGTATTTGAAATAAGAGTGTAATGCATTAAAAAAGGGTGGAAGCTATTTTTTTTCGCGTTTGTAGATTGCAAGAAAGGTTTGGGAGCCTAGGGTTGATTTGAATGCATCGGGTTTTTTCTTCCCCTCGAGGTCGTAACAAATCATTAGGATATTCCCTGAAAATTCATAGATTGCAGGAAAAGTTTTGCCTTGGTTGGGGCCTTCCGTGCCAATGATATCCATCCCCTTGGGTTTGGAATCGGGGTAGAATTTTAAGTTGCCTTTGTCGGTAAGAGAGCCAACTTTGGTGGAATAGGAAGTTCCTGAGATATTGAGTGAAACGCTGGCGATGAATTCTTGAGGGAGTTTTTTGCCACCCAGTTCACCACTTTCAAGTATCCAAGTGCCCGAGATTTTTTGAATGTCTTTTTCCTGAGCGGAAGTGCTGGAAGCAAAGATTGAAAAAGTAATTACAAAGGCGAATTGATAAGTGAATCGTTGCATGGTGATAACCCTTTATAACTATGAAATGGAATGATAAATCATGTACGATATCATTTTAAAAACTCATTCATATGGGAGCTTTTATTTGCCGTCCGATTAAAGATTGAAAAAAGGACAGCGGTATTTAAGCCAACCACCAGCATGCCTGTTGCAGCTTCCAAAGGTTCGAGCATTCTGAATGGGGCGACCAAAACATGTTTGCCAGTACCTAATGTGGTGTAGGTTGTAGCTGAAAAATAAAGTGCGTCATTAATGTTGTTGAAAGTCCCGAAGGACATCAGTAAACAGCACCAAAAAACAATTTGAATAAAACTCGACACTACGAAGAAAAATGTTGCAATTAGAATTGAAGGCATGAGCAGTCCTATGCCGGATGCTCTGGGAAAATATTCCGTGAATTTGATTTGTATGTTGATTGTTAGGGAGAGAAAAAACGAATGTAAAATGAGGCACAAGGACATGGTGCCTATTCCATAAACACCTACTTCAGAAAAGGCGATATTTAAAATTAAATCCATTGTTTGTCTTTCCATTGTGTCTGAAAGTTGGAATTCTGTGCCCTAATCAAATAAGAGATTTTTTAAGTAATTGTTCTTTAAAGCATTCACAAGCGCTTATTGCAAACATACCGCTAATCAAAAAAACCTTCAAAATCAGGATTTTTTCTCGCAATATTTGAAAGCACTGCGAATAAAATAGCAGTGTTTAAGCCAGTAACTAGCATCCCTGTGCAGGCAATCATGGGTTCTAATGCACGATAGGGGGGCACCAGATATTGTTTACCTGATCCCAATGTGGTGTAGGTTGTTCCGGAAAAATGCAATGCTTCAAAGAAATCATCGAATTTACCAAAGTCGAAAACTAAAAGACTCCAGAGGATCACCTGAATAGAGCAGGATATAATGATCAAAAAAGTGGCTGCGAGTAGTGGTCCTACAATGGATGCAATGCCCTTTAGGTGGGGATAATTGCGTAGATAGTAGGATTGTGATTTTAAAATCAGGAACATAAAGCAAGCATGGATAATCAGGTTGATGGCCATGAATCCGAATCCAATTAAAAGCACGGAAATATGGGTAAATGACATTAAGCTAGTCTTTCAAATGAGTCTTAAAGCTGGATTTTAGTGCCTAAGAGGTTAAGAAATTTGGCGAGCCATTGGGGGTGTGCGGGCCATGCGGGCGCACTAACAAGATTGCCTTCCACAAAAGCCTGATCGATTCCGATATTTGCAACGGTGCCCCCGCATACGGTAATTTCAGGCCCAACTGCTGGATAGGCGGAGCAGGTTCTGCCTTTTAGTACGCCTGCTGCAGCGAGTAATTGTGGCCCATGACAGATAGCGGCGATTGGCTTGTTCGTGTCTGCAAAATGTTTGACGATAGCGAGCACTTCGGGGTTTAGGCGCAGGTATTCGGGCGCTCTGCCCCCTGGAATTACCAAGGCATCATAGTGTGCTGGGTTGATTTCAGAGAATGTTGCATTAAGGGTGAAACGATGGCCAGGCTTTTCGCTGTAGGTTTGCTGACCTTCGAAATCATGAATTGCGGTGAGAATATAATCGCCTGATTTTTTGTTGGGACAAATGGCATGAACATGATGCCCAACCATGATGAGTGCCTGAAAAGGAACCATTACTTCATAATCTTCAACAAAATCACCCACCAGCATCAGTATTTTTTTTGCAGCCATGACTTTCGCTCCTTTTGAAAACAAAACATTGGGATGAATATGCCAAAAAAGAGTTTCCAATCCTAGATTATTCTTTGGGAAGTTGGTGGTAGATGGGGTCGTCAGGTCGATTGCCATACCAGAGGTCGAGGCCTTTTTTAGAGCGAAAGCCATTGGGCCCTCTAAAAACAAGCTTTAATAAAAGCCATATGGTCTGGCCTGGTTTCATCGTCCAGATTTTTCGAGCAGAGGTGGTGACTCTGGCTTTGGGAATAATGAATGCGCCTACTTTGGATAATTTGGAAGAGAATGCAACATCTTCCGCAGCGTAGAATTCTTCGGGAAAGCCCCCGATTTTTTCGAATGCCTCACGGGTGACAAAAATACAACACCCGCCCACTAATTTAAATATTCTGCCAAAGAACAATCCCATCCGGTGAAGCACACTAGCCCATAAAGGCAGCTTTGTATCGTAATTAAAATGGCATCCGCCCCCTACCGCCCCTGCCTTTATGGCTTCAAGGCTTTCCTTTAAACAGGCTTGATTAATGCAGGTGTCTGCATCAATGAAGAAGAAGATATCGCCTTTGGCTGCTTTTGCGCCGCAGTTTCTTGTCGCTGCAATTTTGCGATTGTTTACCGAAATAACAACAGCGCCAGCGGATTCTCCCACTGCTTTAGTGTTGTCCGTGGAAGCATCATCCACCACCAAGATCTCGTAATTTTCCGAAATGCCTATTGTTGATTGATGAATAGTTTTGATGGTCTTATTTAAATAAGTTTCTTCGTTATGAGCAGGAATAATGAACGATAACATCTCGAGTACCCTTTAATTAATTAATGCTATTGTTACAGATGGAAGGGCAGATTTCAAAGTTATCCGAAAAGGATTGTTTTACCTTTGAATAAAAACAATCCATAATAAGTGTCATGAACCTAAATGTGCTTCAACAAACAAAACTTCTAAAGATGGTTGGGATGGTGAAAACCTTTCCCGGCGTAAAGGCGCTTCGTGGCGTGACGGTAGAGCTTGCGAAGGGGGAAATACTTGCGTTATTGGGAGAGAATGGCGCAGGGAAAAGCACACTGATCAAAATATTGGCAGGGGCTTTTCAGCCCGATACTGGGGATATTTTTGTCGATGAGCAGCAGTTAAAGATGCAAGGGCCTGCTGATTCACGCAACGCAGGGATTGCAGTGATTCATCAAGAATTTTCGTTAATAGCAGGCTTGAGTGCAAGTGAGAATATATTTCTTGCAAAGCCCCTTCAAACGTATTCGTTTATTCATCTTCAACAAGAATATAGCAAGGCAAAAGAGTTGTTGGATAAATTAGGTGCAGATTTCGACCCCCGCACCCCATGCAGGTTATTAAGTGTCGCCCAGATGCAGCTTGTTGAAATTGCAAAGGCTCTTTCTGACAAGGCTTCGATTTTAGTGTTGGATGAACCCACCGCAGCCTTGACTCCCCGCGAAACCAGCAGGCTTTTTATTCTGCTTGATCAACTCAAAAAGTCGGGAATGGGAATTATTTATGTGAGCCATCGGCTTGATGAGGTTTTTCAAATCGCAGATCGGATGCAAGTGCTGAGAGATGGCGCAGAAGTCGCAACCACTGCTGCTAATGCCACAACTCAAACTCAAATCATCAAATGGATGGTGGGCAGGGATATTGAGCAAAGTGGCGTTTCAAAAAAAGAAGTTGTAGGGAAAGTGGTAATAAGCGCCAAGGGCCTGACGAATGGCGTCAAGGTGAAGAATGTGAGCCTTGAAATTCGAGAGGGTGAGATTCTGGGATTAACTGGATTGGTGGGTTCGGGACGTACCGAAGTTGCGAGAATCCTTGCGGGTGCGGATATACCCGAAAATGGTGAAATAAGTATTGAAGGCAGGAAGCTAAACCTGAGGTCGGTTAGCGAAGCCATTGGCCAAGGTATATTCTTGCTGACGGAAGATAGGAAAAACCAAGGCTTGTTTCTTGACAGACCTGTGCATGAAAACTTCAGCATCGCATCGCTTTTTCGCTTTGCCTATTTTGGGATGATCAACAAAGCTCGGGAGATCAAGGCATTTTTAAGCCATAAGGATTCAATGGGGATCAGGGTTTCTTCGCCTTTGATTAGGGTGGGAAATCTTTCAGGTGGAAACCAGCAAAAGGTATTGCTTGCCCGTTGGCTCGAAAGAAAAGGTAAAGTCTTTTTGTTGGATGAACCAACCAGGGGCGTTGATGTTGGCGCCAAGGAAGAAATCTACCTGTTGCTTAGAAAGCTTGCTGCAGAGGGAAATGCCATTCTTCTTATAAGTAGTGAACTACCCGAGGTTTTGGCTCTTTCTGATCGAATCTTGGTGATGCACGAAGGGCAGATCAAAGGCGAAATAAAAGATGTTGCTAAAGCAACACAGGAACAAATCATGGAGCTTGCCATTCAATGAATAGTGCTTTAGCAGGAAAGATATCCGGATGGCTTGCAGGCCGTGGGATGATTTTAGTTTTATTGATGCTCGCAGTATTTTTGGGGTTTGCAACTCTCGCAGACCAGAACCCCAACGATGCAGATGCGGGAATTGCGCTTGCGAAAACATTGGATGGTTCAAAAAACATTTTGATTGTGGTGCGCCCATCAGAAGAAGATGCGATTTTTGCCCAAGCTATCGAAAGCCAGACGATCATGCAAAAGGGCAGGGTGGTGGAAATCATCAAGGGTACGCCTTCCGAGGCTCGGGCTTGTTTAGAAAGATTGCAGAAGGAAGGCGTTAAGCTGGATTTCATTGTTTGCAATCACTTTACAGCCACCTGGTCGATCTTTGAAAATATGGGCACGAAGTTTCCGGGGTTGGGTGATGTTAAGATTGTCGAGCCAGCTTCTTATCGCTGGCCCAACTTCTTTAAACGTGACAATCTTGTAAACATCGTAAACCAGATTGCTGTCATTGCCATACTTGCCGTGGGGATGACTTTTGTAATTCTCACGGGTGGGATTGATCTTTCCGTAGGTGCGATGATTGCTTTTTCTGCAGTCTTGGTTGCAAGGCTGATCCGCGATTACGGCGGAGGCACTGAAGCCCAAGCCCCCGCACTTATAGGCTGTAGCCTTGCTACGGTTGGCGTTTGTGCCCTCATGGGAATGTTTTCTGGTGCCATGGTTGCTTGCTTTTCAATCCCACCTTTTATCACCACTCTTGCAATGATGCTTATCGCAGGAGGGATGGCTTATTTGATATCCGATGGGCAATCCATCGATCGGGTGCCTGAATCATTTATGTGGTTGGGAAGGGGTAGCACCCTGATGCGCATTCCGGTTGCAGTGGTACTTACTGCGATCATTTATTTGATCGCACATCTTGCAATGACTCGAACGGTTTTTGGTCGTTATGTTTATGCGGTCGGGGGCAATCGGGAAGCTGCAAGGTTGAGTGGCGTTTCGGTAATGGGTGTGCTTATTTTAGTTTATACTCTTTCAGGTGCATTGGCAGGCTTGGGCGGTGTTGTGATGGCTTCGCAGTTGAAAAGTGGTGCACCAACTTATGGTCATATGTATGAACTTTATGTGATTGCTGCGGTTGTCGTTGGGGGCACTTCGCTTGCAGGGGGTGAGGGAAAAATCACTGGCACCCTGATAGGCGCATTGATTCTTGCTGTGATTCAAAACGGGATGAATCTTCTAGGGTTTGATAGTAATACCCAGAAGTGTATTTTGGGAGGTGTGCTGCTTCTGGCAATATTATTGGATGGATCGCGGCTTAAGCTCATTAAATGAGCTTAAAGTTCTGCCTGAGAATTCGTGCTGCCTGGACTAGAGAGTACATTTTTGCTTCTGCAATTTCAGAGGGCGCAAGCGGGCTGTCGGCAAAGGTTGCAAAGCCACAGTCAGGGTTGAGGAGAATTCTTCTGGGGCCAAAAAGGTTGGCAGCCTTGGTTGCTTTTTTCACGATTTCTTCAACACTTTCGATCAAGCTAGATTTAGGGTTAACCATTCCCAATCCAAGATGATAGCTTTCAGGAAGATTAGCAAGCACTTCCATCTCGCCCGCCCGGGGTGTGCACAGTTCTAAAAACAAAATGCCCACGGGGACTTTTTCCAACAGAGGCATCAAGGGCCTGTAATCGCCTGCGAGTGCAACCGATTCATCCTTCGACCAGTTACCCCTGCAGATGTGCAGTGCCAGCCTTTCTTTTGGAAACCCTTCCAAAGTTCGTGCCAGAAGTTCGGATGCAAACTCCAGTTCTTCGTGGGTGGCTTTTAGCTTTTCACCCAATGCCCCACACATGAAGCTGCGCTGCTTAGCGGGTTTTCCAAATACTACTTCAGTAAGAACAGGTTCATCAAGTTGAATGATGGTTGCGCCTGAAGTAATTAAATCTTGGATTTCTTCGCGAAGGATTTTGATGACAGCAGAGGCCAATTCTTCGCGGGTTTGATAAATTTTTTCCGAGAGGCATTCGAGCCAAAGGGTGCGTGTAAGAAGATATGGGCCAGGTAATGCGACCTTGCAAGGCTTGTGGGTGATGGATTGCAGGTATTGCAGTTCGTGAAGCACGAGGGGTTTGCTGCGGGAAATCGGGCCTAGCACCGCCGGATGATGTATTTCGCTTCCCTGAACATCTAGTGCTTTAAGTTCTTCTGCGAATTTTTCCGGATCATCAACATAAGGTAGCAAATCGCTGATGGGAATAAGCTGGCAGTTCGCAAGCCTAGACCCTACGAAGCTGGCGTAACTATCCCGCCGTTGTTCACCATCTGAAACCAGATCCACACCCGCACGATCCTGCGCTTGAAGCACAAGCCTTACCGCATCATTTGCAGTGGTTTGAAGTTCTTCGTCGCTGATGCGGTTTTCTAATCTTTCGTGAATTGCCTTTAGCATCCATCGTGGCCTTGGCCAAGATCCGATCCCTGTTACTGTGAAAGCGGGAAGTTCCGCATTTCGAGGCAGATGTGGTTGAGCCTCTGCAACGGCCTTTGCCATCGGCCTTTCGATGTTTTCTGAAGCGTTGGTGTTTGGGGTGCGTTTCCCTTTGCGCACATGATAACTTCGCTGGGAATTATTCTTCGTTTTGGAAATGATATTGTTGCCTGTCAGGCGGGCCCATGCAGGAAGATCATCTTCAACGGTGGCATCGGTCGAAAGAATTTCTAATACTTGATCTGGTTCAAGCGGGCCAAGATGTTTGCGAATAAGGATAAGCAAACCGTTGCCACAATCGAGGTCCGCACCATCAAAGGAGGCGTTGGGTTTTTGGGGATGATCCGAATTCCATTCCATGATTTGGGCCTTAATAGGAAAGGGAGGGAACGCCCGATGCCATGAATTCAACCAGCTTTGCGCCCCCCACGATCACTGCACCATCTATAAGCATTGTATCATCCAGCTTGCGTTTCTTGAAGCAAGGTGAACAAACATAAATCTTACCGCCCGCAGCTGCAAAGTTTGTCATCAATTCCTTTAAAGGGGCAAAACCTTCTTCGTGAATGGCGTCTGCGTATCCAGTTTGGCAAAGCCTTACGCCCTCGATACTAAGAAAAACCACGGTATCCTGTTCGCTTGCAACTGCTGCGGTTGCAACGACAAAGGCAACGGTGGCTCGGTCGGGGTTTTCTTTGGCGCAAGTGAGGCTGATCACAAATCGGTTATTCATGAATTATTCCTTGTTTCGAATAAAGTAGAGAGGATGTTGTTGGTGTACGAGCCGATTGCCAGTCATTTTGCACCAAGCGGGGATATCTTCCGGGGCGCCTGGGTCGAGAGCTGTAACCTTAAGAAGCTTGCCCGGAAGCATGGCACGAAGTTTCCCACGAAGCAGAAGAACCAAATCGCCACACCCTAAATCGCCTGCATCCCAGATTAAATCAGGGGCTAAGGGCGAATTGGTTGACGAAGGAGGCTGATTTTCTGGTGGGGAGAAGTTGCAATCTAGTTCCGCGGGCTGGGCACCGGTAGAGAGTTCAAACGCTTTGCAAAGGCAGGGTCTTCTGCGGATGTGTTGAAGCAGCGTAGATTTAAGTTCAGTTTGGTTTTGTTCCAGGCCTTTTGCTAGGCATGGTAAGCATTTGGGGCTGGTTTTAAGGCCCAAGGCGTTACTGTAAAGAACATCTTCAGCAAGCAGTGGAGATTTACAGGCAAGGCAAGGTTGGGAAGTCCAATTGCGTAATTGGGCGACGATTTCATTGAATTTTTGCTGATCCTGCTCAGTCCAAATTGCCATGAAAATATGTTAACTCCAGAAAATAGATCAGGTTAAGGGGCCTGGGCGAAAATCTTATCATTAGCTTTGAGTTATTTTATCTTGACTTCTACTTTGCCTCGTTTAGTGTAATATTATTGTATTATTTAATAGAATTAAGTTACATTGATAATTGAATTTAGTATTATTATTAAGAACGAATGCCCATATAAAAGAGCAAGTTACAGGAGCTAGTAAAGATGTCAGCAGAACCCCGCAAAAGAAGACTTGAAGTTGAAGAAATAGGCGATGTAACAGTTGTTAACTTCGTTGATCGCAAAATTCTAGACGAACAAAATATTCAGATCATTGGTGAGCAGTTGTTTGAGTTGGTGGATTCCGAAGGCAAGAAGAAGATCCTTCTTGACTTCAAAAATGTTGATTATCTTTCCAGTGCAGCTTTGGGTAAATTAATCACCTTAAATAAGAAGGCGAATACCTCAGGTGGCAAGTTGGTCCTTTGTAATATTCGTCCTGAAATCAAGGAAGTGTTCGAAATCACCAAGCTCGATAAGTTTTTTAAGATCAAAGAAGATGAGCAAGTTGGTTTGCAAGCTTTCGCCTAATTGATAATCGCTCCATATGAATTATTAGGCGTTTTAATTTAGTTTATACGTGTTTTAGGGCGTTTAGATTTCATTTGTTATTCAGAGATTTGAAAAGTGTCAGACTTCGAAAATTCTGCCCTAGAAATTATTATTCCATCAGACACCGCTGAAGCCAGACGGGTTCAGGACGTGCTTGAACAGGGATTGCAAAATGTAAAAGCCCCCGACAAAGATGTTTTCTGCATCAGGTTGGCGCTTGAAGAAGCTCTTGTGAATGCCATCAAGCATGGCAATCAGATGGAAATAACCAAAAAAGTATTCATCAAATACACTCTTGATGTTGATATTTTTGAAATCATGATTTCCGATGAAGGCCCTGGATTCGACCCCAACGATGTGCCTGACCCCACCGATATCGAAAATCTTGAAAGGCCTTGCGGTCGCGGCCTTATGCTTATGCGCCATTACATGACCGAAGTGAACTATAATTCAACAGGCAATTCGGTTCGCATGAAAAAAGTGTTCAAAAAAGCCTAATCCATTTCTCTGCTTTCCCAAAAGTTTAAATGTCCACCCCAATGATGCAGCAGTACCTGGAGGCCAAAAATAGCCATCCGGGCATGATGTTACTTTTTCGAATGGGTGATTTTTATGAGCTATTCAATGAAGATGCTCAGGAAGCCTCGAGAATTCTTGGCCTGACTCTCACCTCGCGGGATAAATCGGTACCGATGGCGGGGTTCCCCCATCACTCGCTTGAAAATCATTTAAGAAAACTATTGCAGGCGGGCAAGCGCGTTGCAGTTTGTGATCAGGTTGAAGAAGCCTCTGAGGCCAAGGGTTTGGTGCGCAGGGAAGTTACCCGCATCATTACGCCTGGCACCCTTACTGAAGATGATCTGCTTGACCCTAGAAGTAATAATCACCTTGTTTGTGTTTTGCAGGGTGCAAAAAATTCTGCTTGCGGCCTTGCATGGGTAGAGCTTTCTACCGGGCAGTTTTTTGCAGTTGATCTTTCTCCTTCAGACCTCCGTGATTATCTTGCAAGGCTTCGGCCTGCGGAAATTCTTTTTCCGGATGATCCTAAAAATCCTGAGCCACCCTTCGATCTTGTGGCACTTCTTCCTGATGCAGCTTTTTCGCCCAGAGCCGATTGGTGCTTCGAGCCTGGTTCAGCTCTAGGTGTACTTCACAAGCATTTTGATGTTTCGACCCTCTCAGGGTTTGGGTTTGATGATAAGCAAATCTGTTTACGGGCAGCGGGCGCACTTCTTGGTTACCTTCATGAAACCTTGAAAGCTGCCTTGGTTCACTTGCGAAAAATCACGCCTTTTTCTCAGGGTTCTTTTCTTGCGATTGATGAGGTAACCCGTAGAAGCTTGGAGCTGACCCGCACCATGCGTGATGGAGGCCGTGAAGGTTCGCTGCTTCATCGTATTGATCGAACTTCCACGCCTATGGGTGCACGATTGCTTTCCGACTGGTTGCTTTCACCCCTTGCAAATATTAATCTCATCACACAGCGACTTGATGCAGTGGATATTTTCAAACGCGATTACAGTTTGCGTGCTGATCTGCGTAATGTTTTGTCGAAGGCCTATGATCTGCAAAGGCTTTCGGCACGAATTGGAACTGGTCGGGCCGGGCCAAGAGATCTTGGGTCTGTGGCCCGCACTTTGGTTTTGCTACCCGAGATACAAGCGGTGTTAGCACGCGGAAACAGCCCTTTGTTGCAATCGCTTTCACAAAAAATTGCTCTCCTGCCCCACCTGCGGGATAAATTATTCGCAGCACTTGAAGAGCAGCTTCCCCTTTCCGCTAAAGAGGGTGGGATTATCAAGCAGGGTTATGATTTTGATCTGGATGAGTTGCGTAACATTTCGATTTCCGGGAAGGAATGGATGGCAAACTTCCAAGCTCAGGAAATCGTTCGTACCGGAATCTCCAGTCTTAAAGTCGGGTTCAATCAGGTTTTTGGATACTTCATTGAAATCACCCACACCCATACAGCAAAGGTTCCCCCTGATTATCAGCGCAAGCAGACTTTGAAAAATGCAGAGCGATACATTACGCCTGAACTCAAAGAGCAGGAAGAGAAAGTTCTTAACGCCCAAGAAAAACTTGAGAAGTATGAGTACGAATTGTTTCTGCAACTCAGAGAGTTGGCTTCATCTCATACCTTAGAACTGATGGCAACAGCAGAAACCCTCGCAATTGCTGACGTTTTATGTTCGCTAGCAGAGCTTGCATCTGAAAGAGGTTGGACTCGGCCAGACATTGTTGAAAAGCCAATATTGGATATTGTGGATGGTAAGCATCCTGTTTTAGAGCAGACCATGCCTTCGGGTACTTTTGTGCCTAATAGCGCTTCGTTGCATCCAGAGCATGGCATGTTTTTGCTGATCACTGGGCCAAACATGGGTGGAAAAAGCGTTTACATTAGGCAGGTCGCACTCATCACCCTGCTTGCGCATGTGGGTAGTTTTGTGCCAGCTTCCAGAGTGATAGTTGGATTGACGGATCGCATTTTTACCCGTGTTGGTGCAAGCGATGAACTTGGGCGCTCGCAAAGTACCTTCATGGTTGAAATGACCGAGGCTGCCAACATTCTCAATAATGCCACCGCTTCAAGTTTGGTTATCCTTGATGAAATCGGAAGGGGGACCAGCACCTACGATGGCGTAAGCATTGCCTGGGCCATTACGGAACATTTGCACGACAAAGTTGGTTGTAGAACGCTCTTTGCCACGCATTACCATGAGTTGGCACAGCTTGAGGAATCTTTAAAGAAGTTTAAAAACCTTAGGGTTTGTGTCCGTGAAACTCCCACGGGGATTATTTTCCTGCACCGTATCGAAGCTGGAAGTGCAGACCAGAGCTATGGTATTCATGTAGCCCAAAGGGCTGGGGTTCCAAGGCCTGTTCTTGATCGCGCAAAAATCATACTCGCAGATTTGGAAGAACGGCATTTGCTTTCCAATGAACAAGAAGGCGCTCTTATCCGCAGACCAAAAATAATCCAAGGTAGCCTTTTTGCAAGCACCGAAGATCCTATTCTTGCATCTCTTCGCGAACTCGATGTGGCTAAGTTTTCTTCTGATCAACTTCTTGATCTTATTATTCGTTGGCAAAAAGACCTCCGAAAAGGGTAGAATCTTCTCTTCTCTTTGTTTTATTTCTTTCGAGTGCCCCACGCATGGCGAATAATGCTGATTCTTTTTATCAGAAAACCAAGGTCGCGGTTGAGGAAGGCCGGCTTGATGAGGCCCTGCAATCTATTCGAGTGCAAAAATCGCCTGTCAATTCTAAAACCCGCGAGCTTATCTCCACCCTCGCCAACGCACTTGCCCACCGAGCGGATCGGCATCTTACCCTTGATAACGAAGAAGCTGCCTGGATTGATCTGACTAGTGCGGAATCACTGCGTAGTAATCTGCCAAGAATTGAAAAACTTCGATCCACCCTGACTAAACTCATGGTTAGCAGGGCACAGAACTATCTTAAGGAAGGAGCCCTTAGGCAATGTGAGGAAGTGTTGGGTAAACTTAGGGATCGTAATGGCGCCTCTTCTGAACTTAGCACTTTGGTTACCACTTGCGTAATGTGGATTGAGGGTAGGGAATTTGCTGAGACAGGCGAGTTCCAGCCCGCAATGGCTTCTTTAGAAAGGGTCAGGCGAAGGTTGACCGGCAGTGATATGGGTGTAATTCGCGAAATAGAAATGCTTTCCAAAAAGAAGGATGAGTTTGAATCCCTGAAACCCGAATTTAATAATGCTGTTTCTAAACGCGATGCCCCACGCATTATTGAACTCGCAAACCAGTTGCTGCTAATCGCCCCTAGAGAGCATACCATCAACAGAATCCGCAATGCTTTTCTTAGAGGCATCGAGGGAAATTCAAATGCTCTCTGGAGCATCGAAAAGCCTGAAACCATTGATCTACCAGCCCCTGCAATCCTTGATGATTCTGCTTTCTTTCTTTGGATTGATGGCTTTGCTGGCTATTTGGTTCTGCTCGATGATAAAGTTTCGATTGGCCATGCGGGGGCCGAAAATTCGGTCAACCTTCCTTGGGTTGCTGATATTGGTAGAGTTCATGCCAGCCTCATCAGACAAAAAGAAGGCTTTGCTATTGAACCACATTTGACTGTCGCAATTGATGGCAACAAAATTACTGAAACTTCCATTCTTGGTGAAGATACTAGTATTAGCTTGGGCGATACTTGCGAAATTAATTTCAAGCTTCCCTATCGGGGTAGTCTTACAGCTTTTTTATTCCCTGTAAGTCATCATCGGCCGCCTGCTCCCGTCGATGCAATCATTCTTTTGTCCCAAACCTTGATACTCTGGGATAATGAAGCTTCTCATATCAGGGTCCCGGGGCTTGATAAAAAGATTGTGATCTACCGTACTTCCCAAGGTCTTAATATTAAATCTGAAGGGATTACTGTCGTCGCAGGGAAAAAAATTACCGGTCCAAGTTTGTTGCCAAACAATGCTCTGGTGATTTCTGGCTCGGTTACTTTCTCTTTAGAACCTGCCCCCGCACGGCTCGGAATGTGAGGTAATCATGGGTTTTAGATATCAGTGTGGCGATAAACCTTTGGATGGGTACACGATAAAACGCGGCATCGGTAGCGGTGGGTTTGGTGATGTTTACCTTGCGGTGAGTGATGGGGGTAAAGATGTCGCCCTTAAATGTATTCGTTCCACGATGAATCGGGAAATTGAAAGGCGAGGCGTTTCTCAATGTATTAATCTTAAACATCCCTCCTTGCTTACGCTTTATGATCTACGC
>CAJCCR010000001.1 GCA_903960945.1 uncultured Planctomycetaceae bacterium | reverse complement strand
TATTGCACCAACCGGAACCATTGGCTTGGTAATGGATTGTGTTACTACCGGTGTCGAACCTGACTTTTCATTGGTTAAGTTCAAGAAGTTGGCAGGTGGTGGTTACTTTAAAATCATCAACTCTTCGATGCCCCCTTCGTTACAAAGGCTTGGTTATAATCAATCTCAAATTGAAGATATCGTTCGTTATTGCAAAGGTGCAGGGACTCTTAAAGGCTGCCCTCACATCAATGTTGAATCTTTGACTGCCAAGGGATTCACTCCAGAGCTTATCCAAAAAATTGAAACTCAGCTACCTTCCGTGTTTGAACTTGGATTTGCGTTCAATCGCTGGAGCCTAGGGGATGAAGCTTTAGAGAAAACCCTTAGTATCCCTAAGGAACGTATCGAAGCTCCAACTTTTGATTTGTTGAATGCACTGGGCTTTAGCAAGCAGCAAGTTCAAGAGGCTAGTGAGTTTGTTTGTGGAACCATGACGATTGAAGGTGCTCCTCATCTTCGTGAAGAACACTATGCTGTGTTTGATTGTGCTAATCGTTGTGGAAAGAATGGCAAACGCTTTCTTTCAGCTGAAGCACACATCTTTATGATGGCTGCGGCCCAGCCTTTTGTTTCAGGTGCTATCTCTAAAACCATCAACATGCCACATTCTGCAACTTTCGAAGATGTTAAGAATGCCTACATGATGAGTTGGAAACTGATGATCAAAGCCAACGCGCTTTATCGTGATGGTTCTAAACTTAGTCAGCCTTTGAATAGTGTTGCTGATGCAGAGGACATCAATGTTGATTCCTCAGAAGATGAAGCAAAAGCAGATGAAAATCCTAATTCCCCTGTACGATTGGCGCAAAAGGTCGTTTATCGTTACATTGCGAATCGAAGGCGTTTACCCGATCGTAGGGCAGGGTACACGCAAAAAGCTAGAATTGGGAATCATAAGATTTATGTTCGTACCGGCGAGTACGATGATAATTCCCTCGGTGAAATATTTATCGATATGCATAAGGAAGGCGCAGCATTTCGTAGCATGACCAACTGCTTTGCAATCGCTGTTTCTCTTGGTTTGCAGCATGGTGTTCCGCTTGAAGAATATGTAGATGCATTTGTGTTTACCCGGTTTGAGCCTAATGGCCCAGTTCAAGGTAATCCACATATCAAGATGACGACTTCTGTGATTGACTACATCTTTAGAGAATTGGCTATCACTTATCTTGGTCGCCATGATTTGGCCCATGTTCAACCTGAAGATCTTCGTGCGGATGCGATTGATCGTGCTCCTGCGACTCCAGATTATGAAGCTGATCTTTCAGATGAAGAAGCTGATGAGAGGGATGAAAAGTCTATTGCTAGGCAAAAGGCCTTCTTTATACCACGCACGGAAAATCTACGCCCTATGAAGGGCACCAGCGAACAGCGTTATTCTTCAACCAACGGCAGCCACACTGCTGCATCTCACGAAGAATCGCATTCCGTATCGCTTGCTGCTAAGCCCGATGATCGAATTCGCGTTGCTAGGCTTAAAGGGTATGAAGGCGACCCATGTAATGAGTGTGGCCAGCTTACTTTGATACGCAGTGGCGCATGTTGCAAATGCGATACTTGCGGTGCAACTACTGGTTGCGGTTAACTTTTTTAGATGATTAATCAAAGCAGACCACGAGAAATCTGGGTCTGCTTTTTTCTTTTTTAGAACTTCTTGGAGTTTGATGACTACCATGCTTGTGGTGATAGTTAACAGTACTTTTATTTGGGGATTATGATGGTTTATCTTTCAAAAATTTACACTAGGATTGGCGATAAAGGTCACACGGCTCTTGGATCGGGGGCAATGGTCTCAAAGGATCACCCAAGAATTGAAGCCTATGGCACTGTGGATGAGTTTAATTCTAATCTTGGAGTTATGGCTTGTCATTTGCCCCAAGGGGCAGATTTGGAGTTTATACGCAGTGTGCAAAATGATCTTTTTGATTTAGGAGCCGATTTGTGTGTGCCATCAGCAGATGGGGCGCCAGATAATAGGCTGCGGATTCGCCCTGAGCAATGGGAACGGCTCGAGAAAAAGATTGATGAATGGAATGAAAAGCTTTCGCCTTTAAACAGTTTTATATTGCCTGGCGGTTCGATCGCTTCCAGCTGGCTTCATATATGCAGGACTATTTGCAGACGCGCCGAAAGGTTGGTAGTCCATCTTTCAAGCTTGGAATCCGTTAATGAACATGCAATTATTTACCTTAATAGGCTGTCAGACCTTCTCTTTGTGATGGCTAGGGTCTACAACAACAATGGGGCTAATGATGTGCTTTGGGCCCCGGGTAAAACACAATCCAAGCAAGCTTGAAAAGATTTGAGGTTTATAGATGGCACACTTTATCCTGAGCGCTTTTGCTGATGAAATCTCTCCAGATCCGCTTGAACAAATTAAAGTTCTTGAAGCCAGCAAGGTAAAGTTCATCGAATTTCGTTCGATTTACCAAACCAATGTTTTGGATCTCTCTGATACGCAAATCTCTGACTTTAAAAAGTTGCTTGACCAGCATGGCTTTGGCCTCAGTGCAATTGGTTCTCCTATCGGGAAAATCAAAGCGGACCAACCCTTCGAGCCTCATTTAATTCGCTTTCAGCGGGCGATTCATCTTTGTGGAGTTTTTGGCATCAAGAACATTCGCATTTTTAGCTATTACCTTCCCGAGGGGGATCAATGGCCTAAATGGAAGGACGAAGTCTTTCGCAGAATGGAAAAGAAAGTTGAACTTGCCAAGAGTGCTGGCGTGGTTTTGCTTCACGAAAATGAACATGGAATCTATGGCGATTCGCCTGACAGGGTTCACGAACTGCTTTCAAGGTTTTCCTGCGACCATTTTCATGCTGCTTTTGACCCAGCCAATTATGTCTTTTGTGGTTATGACCCTTGGGAAGGTTGGCTCAAAGCCCGTGATTACACCACCCACTTTCATGTTAAGGATTGGGTTGCAAATGAAAAACATGGATGTTTGGCAGGCACGGGTGGCGGCATGATACCCAAAATTATTGCGGATGTTCAAGCGCGTGGTTACAAGGGGTTTGCAACCTTGGAGCCCCACCTTCTTGGTGGCGGGCCCACTGGTGGAAATACCGGCCCTGAATTGTTCCCTAAGGCTATTGAGGCTTTCAAGGCAATTGTTACCAAAGCTGGGGCTACATACGCTTGATTTCTTTCCCGAAGAATCGAGGTTTTTGAAATGACCCTGATTCACCTCCGTGTTAGCGATTCAGTGACCCAAAAGCCTGTTCCTGTTCGTATTAGAGTTGCTGACCTTCTGGGGAATTCTTTTCATCCCCTTGGAAGGCAGCAATTCTTTTTAACCGGCCCTCATATGGCGGTAGGTGGGCAGGTTGCATTTGAAAATAAAAAATATTACTACATTGATGGTGCTTGCGAAATAAATCTTCCCCCTGGTGTTTACAGCTTCGAGATAACCAAGGGTGAGCGATTTCATAAGGTTTTTAAAAACCTTGAGATTAAGCAGGGGCAGGCTGCCTTACGAATTAACATTGAGCGAAAAACGAATTCCCCATGGGAGAATCGTATAAGTGGCGATGCTCGCTGCCATGATTTTTCTTGGCCCGCAGCGGTTTTGGAAGGCTCATCTGAAGGCTTGGATCTGGTGCATCTGCTTGCCTGTGAAAATATTCTTCCGGGAACTGATATTGTTGATGCCTCTAGGATTCTAGATTTTTCAGGCCAGGAAGTTGCTTTTGAAAAATTTGGGTGCAGTCTTTTTGTAAACACCCTTAATCATCACCCGTTTTTGGGAACCATCGGCATCATTCATTCTCACCGGCCTGTTTTTCCTCTGGTTTCTTCTTCTGCTGAATCACCTGAAGTTTGGTCTGTTGTTGATTGGTGTAGGCAAGGGCATCGCAAGAATGGCCTCATTACATGGGTTTTTGACCCTACTAATGAATTTCAGGGAGAAGCACTTGCTGCTTTGATCTTGAATGAGATTGATCTTTTTGAAATTTCTAATCTTAGTCTGGATGACAACTCGCCTGTGCTTTTTTGGTACATGCTTTTAAATGCTGGAGTCAAAGCCAATGCAATTGGGGCCAGTGGCAAAAAGAGTAATACGGTTTTTCTCGGAAACCCCAAAACTTGGACCAAAACACCGTCTTTGTCTGATTCCCCTGCTCATTTATTTTGGTTGGAAGCAGTTCGTAAAGGAGATTCCTTCTTTAGTGTTGGGCCATTTTTGGAACTGACCATCATAACCCTAGCTCCATTAATTGAAATCCAATTGATTGCCCACGATCTTTCCCCTGAAGATGAAATTGAATTGGTGATCGATGGTAATGCCACAAAGATTGAACGGGATAAAAGCTTGGCAAGTGTAACAATTATCAGAGAGTTAGACCCAAGTAAATTTGAATGGGTTTGCGGCAGAGTGATCAGTTCCCACAATGATAAGCCTGATCTTAAAGCCCATACAAATCCTTTGTTTTCGAGCAATCGGAAAAGTACCCGCAGTCAAGAAAAAGCCTTCGCAATCAAAAAACTCGAGGTTTTGTTTATTAATACCGAAGCTTGGCTGCGAACCCTTGGCCCGAAAGAGAAAAAACGAGTCGATCAGATTCTTGATATCCTTGCTGAGGCAAAAGCTAAACTTGCTTGTGGAAATTAAGTTCACTTTCCTTGATGATAGGAAATGAAGTTTAAATAAAAGGAACCACTAGCAGGTTGCTATAAAAAACCATTATGTTAACGGGTGATTAATTGATTTGTTGAATTGAATCTTACCCTGTTTTACTTGTCGGAAACTTTATGTTTAATGGGCAAGTGATGATGGTAAAGGTTCCAACCAGCCTGCATCCTACTATAATTTGCAAAACAAGCTTTTCTGAGGAGTTTCATCATGTTGGATCGAATTGGCTATAAGGGTATTACTTTTGACGATGTCTTTTTGGAACCTGCTTACAGTGATGTGGTTCCCAGAGAAGTTGATTTACGCACCTTCCTAACTAAAAATATCAAACTAAATATCCCGATATTATCTTCCCCGATGGATACCGTTACGGAAAGTGATCTTGCGATAGCTTTGGCGCAAGAAGGGGGGATGGGCATAATACATAAAAATTTGTCCATTATTGATCAAACCCGTGAAGTAGACAAAGTTAAACGGAGCGAAAACGGTATTATTACCGACCCGATTACCTTGCCTCCCGAAGAGAAGGTAGTTAATGCGCGCAGAATAATGGAACAAAACAAGATAAGTGGTGTGCCAATTACCATCAATGGTCACCTTAAAGGAATTTTAACCAGAAGGGATTTAAGATTCTTAACTAATACTAATCAGCAAATTTCCGAGGTTATGACCAAGGAAAATCTTGTAACTGCTCCAGAAAATACAACACTTGAAGAAGCTGAAACGATTTTAACGGAAAATAAGGTCGAGAAACTTTTGCTGGTTGACGATAAGTTTATACTGAAGGGTATGATTACGATTAAAGATATTGACAAATTGAGCAGCTTTCCAAGTGCCTGTAAAGATAGGCGAGGTAGGCTGAGGGTCGGAGCCGCGGTAGGGGTTTTTGATTTCGAAAGAGTCGAGTCCCTTATTAAAGCTGGTGTTGATGTCTTGGTTGTTGATTCTGCCCATGGCCATAGCAAGAATGTGATTGAAACGGTCAGGAAAATTAAGTCCATGTTTTCGATCGATTTGATTGCAGGAAATGTTGCTACACTTGAAGGAGCTAAAGCCTTGGTTGATGCGGGCGCTGACGCTGTGAAGGTTGGAATCGGTCCCGGTTCCATTTGTACCACCAGAATGATTTCTGGCGTGGGTGTTCCACAAATCACTGCCATTAACCAAGTCGCTATCGGCCTTAAAGAACTCGGTGTTCCCGTCATTGGTGATGGTGGCATTCGATACTCAGGAGATATTACCAAAGCTATTGCCGCTGGTGCAAACTGCGTAATGCTTGGGAGTCTTCTGGCTGGCTTGGCGGAATCGCCTGGTCAGATCATTCTTTACAAAGGTCGAAGTTTTAAGACTTATCGTGGAATGGGATCTCAAGGTGCCATGATGGCAGGTTCCAAAGATCGCTACCAACAAAGTGGTGAATCCAGCATTGATAAGCTTGTTCCGGAAGGTGTGGAGGGTCGGGTTCCATACAAAGGCCCGCTTGCCCCTTTTATTTATCAGCTCGTTGGTGGGCTAAGGGCAGGGATGGGGTATTGTGGTACCAAAGATATTGAAGAGCTAAGAACAAAAACTAAATTTATTCAAGTTAGTGGAGCTTCCGTGGTGGAAAGTCACCCTCACGATATCTCCATAACGCACGAGGCCCCGAATTATTCTTCGAGGACAGACCATGCGCACAGCGATAGTAACTAGATTCTTGGCAGTAAGTTTTTCACTTGCTGCAGCTTTTGCAAATGCTGGGGAAGCTGAAGTTAAAATCGGCACTACCCCAACCCAAGGCCAAGTAATTGCGACCGGATTGAAATCAAAGGCCCCAAGCCGTGCAACGGATGTTGCTGGCCAAACAATGCCCTTGATTAACGACCCCAAGTCAGGCCAAGATCTGCTAT